>CAYIYY010000083.1:0-5581 GCA_964367605.1 uncultured Candidatus Izemoplasmatales bacterium
ACTCCTAATAAGGAGTTTATAAACTATTCAATAATCCGATGAGTTCACGTTCATGAATATTTTGGCCATAAAGGTGATTGGTCGGTGACGATTCTAAGATTTCCAAAAAATGATACAATTCAACCCAGCGAGTTTCCATTTGAGCTAATTGTTCTTCTTCCGTTGGAACAGTATCGTGATTTTTGTCATTGATTAACTCGCATCGATAGTAATGGGTCTCCCATGTAGAATCAGGATAATATTCCATGACCGTCACAGTCTCTGCCAGGACTTCAATATGATACCCTGTTTCTTCTAATGTTTCTCTTACACAACATTCCTTTAAGGTTTCATCTTTTTCTAATCCGCCACCCGGAAGATTGTAATGATCGGTTTTGTTAAAATAGACGGTTAGAATTTTACCGTCTTTTTCAACGACACTACGACAGGTAATCTTATGATTTTTTAAGTTTATGCTAGAGCGGTCAATACCGTCTCCAAATATCTCAATTCGCATCAAATACCTCCAACATCTTAAAAACTGGTTTTCTAAATACATCGATTAATTTACCAATACCTAACGCAAAAATAATGGTTGTAGGTCCAATGAAAAAGTATTGTTCATAATGTTCAAAAATTAAACCTGAAATGACAGCTAATACAAGCGCTAATATTTCACCAATTAATTTCCCTTTGCCATAGGTCGATTTCAATGCAGCTCCGATACCATAACATAATTCATCTAGCGCCGGAAGAGGATATCGACAATAGACAACAAAATTCAGTCCAATGGCACAAATAATCATAGCTAATGCTAAATACAATAAATTCCAAAATAGTCCTACTTCAACTACTGAAGGAATAATCAATAATAACATGTCAATGATGACGCCAATATAAAAACTAATTACCAATGGAAATAACATCCATAAACTCCAACGCTTTTTTTGTATTAAGTAAGCTATTGGTATTAAAATTAAGGCAATAATGGGATTTAAATACTTATACTCAAGGGGTATCCCTTCATATAAATTTCGATAAAACGCATCCCAACTGCTCATACCTAAATTCGTTTTTTGAATTAAAGTGACACAAAGTCCTAGCATTCCAAGTCCAAGCAAATAAATCACAGATTTCTTAATGGTTAGTTTCATAGAATCCTTTCGCAATATGGTTAGCAACCGTCAATCCAGTCACCATCGCATCGACAATTCTCTTGTTTTTATTAATTCGATCGCCACCGACGAAAATGTGTAGATAGTTTGTCGCGAATGAAGATATTTCTGGGGTTTGAATGACACCACTATCGTGGAACAATACTTCACTGGTTTTTTGCCCAGTTGCGAAAATTAAATCATCGACTTGAAAGGTGGTTTCGCTATTGGGAACTCTTTCGACGATATCTCTTCCACCAGTTGTGGATTTAATCAAACAAGTTTTTTCACAGTCCAATAGTTTTACATTATCTTTGATTTTAAACGAAATAGGTCCA
Organism: uncultured Candidatus Izemoplasmatales bacterium; assembly: GCA_964367605.1. Lineage (GTDB taxonomy): Bacteria > Bacillota_I > Bacilli_A > Izemoplasmatales > Hujiaoplasmataceae > UBA5603. The sequence continues at coordinate 1,472 of CAYIYY010000083.1, forward strand.
AATAACTCGTGAATAACAACACCTTCAGTAACCGCTGCTTCAATCTCTGATTTACAGGCAGGTGCATCTTCGATGGTTCGGCGGTAAATGATATGAACTTCTTTATTCAATCTTCGAAGTGTCCTTGCCATATCTATTGCGACATTGCCCAATCCAACAATATAGATTTTTTCACCAAGCATCGATGATAAATCTTCTTTTGAATAGATATTTTTATTCAATAAATCTTGTGCGTAATATACTTTCAAGTGTTCTATTTGAATATCCACTGTGGAAGGCAATCCTAAACCATCCGCAATGAAAATCGTATCGTATTGATGGATTAAGTCTTTTAGAAAAACGTCCTTACCAACATAAGTGTTATAATTGACTTTAATCCGTAGGCTATCAAATTTATGTTGGATATCATTGAGAATTGATTTGTCGAAACGAAAATCAGGAACGAGATTATAGACTGTTCCACCTAACAATGCATTTGAATCGATTGCCTCAACAATATATCCCATCTCAGCCATTTTAAGCGCGTTTGCGATACCTGCAGGGCCAAGGCCGATGACGAGGTGACGGTGATTATTCATTTCCTTCGGATAATCAACGATGTCTTTAAATAATTCAGCAACACTTTTTTCAACAAAACCGATTCTAACAGGTTTATGAATTTTATTGAGGGTACATGCCCCTTCGCACATATTTTCATTTTGACATAACGAACCACAGAGTTCTGGCAGATTCGATGTCTTTTGCCAAACTGTTCTCGCTTCTTCCCATAAACCTTGTTTGATTTTATTCATAAACTCAGGAATATTATTATGGGCTGGGCATGCATAAACACAAGGCTTATGTTTGCATTCTAAACATCTTTTTGCCTCTGTTTGTATGACGAATTGATCCATGAGCATTCCCTTCTACTCCAAAATTATAACACAGAGTGTTTTGTAATATATATCATCACATCATTTTCCATTTCATTTGTGACAACATGACCGACGGGATAATCGATATACTCGATATTGTGATATCCCATATTTTTCATTGTTGTGTAAAAATCTAATGCATTGCGATATGAGACAATCATATCGTTCTTACCTTCAAGGATTAACATAAAGGTGCTTTTGTTATAAATTGAATAATCATTATTAAGTATTGAAAAAAGTGGATTCAATCCTTTCATTCGGTCGCCATTAATGACATGAGATTTCATTTCAAGGTAATGTCTTTTTAAATCCGGAGAGCCGATCAGTGGAATTAATATATCGATTTTGTGAATATGTTTTGGCATTTGAAATACAATATGTCCGCCCATAGAAATGCCTAAAATTCCGAGTTTCCCACCGATTTTTTGATAGATATTCTCATATAAATATTTTATATCAATACAAGTTTTTTGGATGACTTCAAGCATTGCTTCTGCTTTTTCATAGTCTTGACCAGTAAGATAAGGTTCTTCAGTTCGTTCCCCATGTTTATAGGCGTCGATTGAAACTACTAGATATCCTATATCTGTTAATTTCTGCGGAAACGATCCAAAATACATCGGATCTTTAGAACAGGTATGCCCGTGTACTAAAAAGAAAACGCCAATGGGAGATCCGATATTTGGATAAAATTCAATCACAGGAATGTTATTTATTACTTTGAGAACTTGATTCATTTAGTACACATCCATTCTAACTTTTAATACTCCATTATATTATATATGGCAATCGTAGATAAAACAAGAAAAAATGCCATCCAAAGGATGGCAAGTTTTATGATTTTAAAGCGTAATTTAATACATCATCAATCGTTTCGGCGAAATCGATCTTTAAAACGTCACGAACTTCTTTAGGAATGTCATCAACGTCTTTTTCATTTCCGCGAGGAATGATGATTTGTTTTAACCCACTTCTAGCTGCAGCTATCGCTTTTTCTTTAAGTCCACCAATTGGCAAAACTCTACCTTTTAACGTAATTTCACCCGTCATACCAGTGAAACGGTCAACCTTACGATTTGAGAGAACTGATACGAGTGCCGTCGCAATTGTGACACCCGCAGAAGGACCATCTTTTGGAATCGCCCCTTCTGGAACATGAATGTGAATATCTGATTTTTCGAACAATTGTGGATCAATGCCTAAACGACATGCATTTGTTCGAACATAACTTAAAGCCGCCATGGCAGATTCTTTCATGACATTTCCTAAGTTACCGGTTGAAACCATGCTGGTTTTACCTTCATAATAGGTTGCTTCTACATCTAACGTATCGCCACCTGCGACGGTATAGGCAAGTCCTGTGACCACACCTACCATGTCTTCTTTTTGAATTTGGTTGTTATGAAATATCGGTTTTCCAAGATAATTGACAAGATTACTTACCTCAATCGTCACGTTATCAAGTTTATTAACAAGGATTTCTTTAATGACTTTTCGAACAATCGATCCGAATAAACGTTCTAATTGTCTGACGCCAGCTTCTCTTGTGTAATCTTTAATAATCGTACGTATCGCATCATCCGTAAAGATGAGTTTATCACGGTCAAGTCCGTGTGAATCAACTTGCTTGTTAATCAAGAATCGTTTAGAAATATGGAATTTCTCGATTTCTGTATACGAAGAAAGTTCGATTATTTCCATACGATCACGAAGCGGTGCAGGAACATTTTCTAAATAGTTTGCGGTCGCAATAAACATGACTTTGGATAAATCATAATTTTCTTCAACATAATGATCGCTGAAGAATTGGTTTTGTTCTGGGTCTAAAACTTCGAGAAGCGCTGATGATGGATCATTTCGATCATCATAAGTTAATTTATCGATTTCATCGATTAAAAATACCGGATTTGACACTTCGGCTTTAATCATACCATTAATAATTCTTCCGGGTAAAGCACCAACATATGTTCTACGGTGTCCTCGGATTTCAGCTTCGTCTCTTACCCCACCAAGTGACGTCTTAACAAACTTACGGTTTAAAGCATTCGCGATTGATTTTGCAAGTGAAGTTTTACCGACACCAGGAGGTCCGTACAAACAAAGAATCGTTTGAGGGTTTTTACCCGTTAACATTTTGACTGACAAATACTCAATTATTCTTTCTTTGACTTTCTCTAAACCATAATGCGCTTGTTCAAGTTTATCGATGGCAATATTAATATCTTTTTCATCGGTTGTGGTTTTTTGCCATGGAATGCTAATTAAGGTTTCTAAGTACGTTCTAACAACGTTACTTTCACTGGAATTAGCTGACAAATATTCATATCTTTTAAGTTCCTTCAATGCCTTTTCTTTGACTTCTTTTGGCATATCGGACTTTTCAATGCCTTCCATCAACTTCGTAACATCATCTTGCTTTGAATCACCAAGTTCTTCCTGAATGGCACGCATCTTTTCTCTTAGATAATACTCTTTTTGATTTTGATCAGCCGATTTACGAACTGATTCATTAATCTTAGATTCGATTGATTGGAGTTGTTTTTCTTTTTCGATATCTTCTAATAAATACTGTAATCTTGTATTAATAGAAATCGTGGTTAAATATTTGACTCTTTCGTTTTCAGAAATTCTTAGTTCGGAAGCAATCATATCACAAAGTTTATCACTTGTAATGCCGCCTTGCATGGAATCTAAAACCTTTTTAGAGTCACGGAACAAGTAAGCAGCGTTTTCAACGATTTCTTTCGTCACCATCTTTAACAAGACTTGCTCTTCATCTAAATTTTCAGGGCGTAAAACAATCGATGTAAAATCGACTAAGTAGAAAGGATCTTTTGTAATTAAATCATTGATTTGAACACGCGTGATCGGTTCAAATTTTATCTTAAAATTACCATTAGGGAGTTTAATTTTAACGCTAATTCTCGCTAAAAGACCAACTTCAATTAAATCATTGAATTCAGGTTCAATAATTTCAGGATTTTGTTGAAACAATAAAACGACATATCCATCTCGATTGGTTTCTGATTCAAAAACTGCATTTTTTGAAAAATCGCGTCCAACTTCAACTCGAACATCAGAGTTAGGAAGAAATATAACTCCTCTTACAGGAACAGCTGGTAAGCGATCACTAAATATTTTCGTAGCATCATACATTGTTATCACCTCTTGTATCATCAATGCGTTTGTATAGATT
>CAYIYY010000084.1:0-5580 GCA_964367605.1 uncultured Candidatus Izemoplasmatales bacterium
GTACAAAAACTCAACGCACAAATCGGTCAAAGCATCAAAGTTGCCAATGGTCCATTCTCTGGACAAATTGGGACCATTGAAGCTATCAATGACGAAAAAGGAATTGTTAAAATTCTCGTTGATATGTTTGGTAGAAAAACCCCAATCGACCTCGATTTTGCAGATATCGAAATCATCTAAAAGTCAGATATATTCTGACTTTTTTCTTTTATTCAACACAAAGGTTTGATATAATGTGTCTAATTGACTAAGAGGTGAAAAGATGTTAAAACTCGTAAATGTCTCAAAGTATTATAGTTCACATAACGTAATAGCCCTTGGATTACGTAAAATCAACCTTGAATTACATTCAAATGAGTTCGTAGCCATCGTTGGTGAATCCGGTTCTGGTAAGACAACTTTATTAAATGTTATTTGTGGTATCGATACTTATGAAGAAGGAGAAATGTACTTAAACGGTGAAGAAACATCGTATTTTAGTACTGCTGAGTTAGAAGAGTACCGCAAAAAATATATTGCATTCGTATTTCAAAACTATAACCTTATTGATAGCTACACAGTTTTGCAAAACGTAGAAGCACCGCTTATTTTGTCAGGGTATCCCAAAAAGGAAATCCGTGCTCGTGCCATTGAAATTATTAAACGTGTTGGATTAGAAAAACATATCCATCATAAAGCAACCAAATTATCGGGTGGTCAGAAACAAAGAGTCGTTATCGCAAGAGCTTTAGCGAAAGACTGTCCTATCATCGCCGCAGACGAACCAACAGGAAATCTTGATACCGATTCTGCAAAACAAATTATAGAGCTTTTAAAAGAAATTTCAAAAGATAAATTAGTCATCTTAGTCACCCATGACTATGAACAAGTCAAAGATTATGCGAGCCGAAAAATTCGGATTTTTGATGGTGAAATCGTTGAAGATATCGAAGTGAGACCGACAAACAAAGAAAATCTTCCATCACTTCCGGAACAATCCCGCAAAATGCGTTGGACTGAATTAATGTTAATCGCTTTTAGGAACTTATTATCGGTTCCGAAAAAATCAGTCTTAATGGTCGTTATCTTTACGATATTTATTTTCTTTGTGGCGATGGCTTATGGATCCTTCCAAGCCTCTCTTCGTGACTTTGAAAACCTTGGTAATTATTATTTTACCAATACCTCTATTAACCGAATCGTTGTTAAAAAGGCAGATAACTCTGAATTAACACAAGCGGATATCGATGAGTTAATGAGTTTCTCAAACGTTAAATCCTATGTGACCAACGATTATGTTTTAGATAGAACCTTCTGGATGGAAAATAATACCGTAGGGGATTATGGCGCGTGGATTTCGATGCAACCATTACCTCAAAGTCTATTGAGTGAAGACACTGAATTGTTATTTGGAAGAATGCCTACATCGTCTTCAGAGGTCGTTATCGCTATCAATCCAGCGAACGCAAATGAATATGAATCTTATTTAAATGTGTTGTTTAAAGCCAATGAATATGATTTAGTTCCAGATATTTTGCTGGATGGCGTTACCATCGTTGGTATCGTGGATGCGGCTAAAATCAATACAACCATTCGTTATCAAGCTGATGCGTTTTTCCTTTTCTCAGATGAAGTCCTCAGTGATTTAGCACTGTCTTCCTATTTTAACTTTATTAAAACCTCGGACTTATTTATGGATCTTGGGGATTCACAAGTTCATATGCAAGATTATCTACAATCTTACTCGATAAGTGTTGTGAATACCTTGCCAAATAATACGGTTCTTTTACCTTATTATTCTTTTCCTTGCGATCCCGAAGAGTGTGATGCGACTGGAAGCATTGAAATCGAAGATATTTATCAATCATATATCATCGACAACCTTGTTTTTGATGCGCAAGAACTTGATAATTCATATGAATATAAAATGAGTTTGCATATGAATCAAGCAACGTATGATCGCTTCTTCACCAACAAAGACTTCCAAGTGACGTTATTTACCGAAACTGATATCTCAGTTGATACGTTAGTGGCTAGACTCAAAGCGGTCAATAGCGGACTCACCAGTAAGTATTCTGTGATATACCCCTATCGTTCACAATCATCAGATCCATTTTCAGCGTTGATATCATTGATGAGCGTTTTAGGTGCAACCATCACTGTCATATTTACATTAGTTGCTTCACTGTTAATCACCTATATTATTTTCAAAGCCATCATTAATACCAAGATGAGAGATTACGCAATATTTAGAACGATTGGTGCGAACCAACAAACGATTAAAAAGATGATTTATTATGAAAATTACCAGGCGGCGTTTGTTGGATATACGGTCGTCTTAATCGCAATGATAGTGTTGAATGCAACCGTACCCGCTTTACAACCCATCTTGAAATACTATACCATTCCAAGTTATCTTGTACTACTTGTCATGGCTTTGTTTATGGCGTTTTCAGTTTCTAGCCGATATGTGCGTAAAGTATTTAAAGAGTCTGTCAACAGAACTCTGAAAGCTGAATAGGGGTGATGATATGATTAAGTTAACGAAATTAAATAAATATTTTAATCGTGGAAAAACCAATGAAATTCATGTCATCAATAATACTTCCATTGAGTTTCCGGATAAAGGGCTTGTTGCTCTAACCGGACCTTCTGGATGCGGTAAAACAACCTTACTGAATGTCATCGGAGGACTCGATAAATTTAGCAGTGGAACCATTGATTTTGATAGTACGAAAATTAGTTATTATTCTCCTGAAAAATGGGATATTATCCGTAATAAATACATTGGATATATCTTCCAAAACTATAATTTAATCACCGATAAAACGGTTTATGAAAACGTTGAAATTGCTCTAAATATGGCAGGTTTATACAAAGCTGATGAAATTGAAGAACGCATCAACTACGTTTTAAAAAGTGTTGGTATGTACAACTTTAGAAAACGAAATGTTCAAGCCTTATCGGGTGGGCAACAACAACGTGTCGCTATTGCTCGCGCTATTGCGAAAAACCCTAAAGTTGTATTAGCTGATGAACCTACCGGAAACTTAGATGCGAACAACACGTTTGAAGTCATGGGGCTTATTAAAAAAATCAGCCAGACTTGTCTTGTCATTTTAGTCACGCATGAAAAAGAATTGGTTAACTTCTACGCCGATAGAGTCTTAGAATTAAAAGACGGAGAAGTCATCAATGACTATTTAAATGAAGGAAATAGAACCCTAGATCACATTGATGATCGAAACATTTACTTAAAAGACTTAGTCAAAGAAGAAACAGAAACACCGCTTCCAATTGAATATTACTACGAAGCACATCCCGGAAATAATCCTAAGATTCAAGTCATTTATTCGAATAATACATTTTATGTTAAAGCAGATTCAAAAGCAAAAATCATTTATTTGAATTCAGATACCGAAGTGCGACTCATTGATGATCACTACCGAAAACCAGAAACAGAAGATATTCATCAGTCTTCATTTGATTTGACACAATTTGGGGTCATCAATCTCGAACAATCAAGACGATCATTTATTCGTTTTAAAGATACGATATTAGATGGATTTAAGAAAGTATTCTCAAGTCGAAAGTTTTTTGGTAAGTTATTCCTTTTGATTTACTTTGCAATTTCGGCGCTGATTGTCTTCAATTTAGCAAGTTTTGGTAATTTAACGAGTGCCGATGAAAAAGACTTCTTAACCGTTGGCAGAAATCTAATATCGATTGTCATTCCTGAAAACACATCTTTAGAAGATATTAAAAACATCATTGAGGACACCGAAGTGGATCAAGTCGTTCCATATGCCGGTCCACTTTACATGACGTTATATATTGAACGTTTTTATCAAGCGAGCGGACAAAGAGGAGCACAAATTAATACATCGATTTTCCCAATGACTTTATCACAAATCGACGCTAGTAGTTTGATTCACGGAACTTTACCCGATGACAATTCCTCCGTTGCAATTGATTTATGGATTGCTGAAAAAATCTTAGATACAAAAAAAGCCGCAGATATTGGCATCACAAAAATAGAAGACCTCATCGGAGAACAAGTCGGGTATTATGGTATTCGCCGATTAACGATTACAGGGATTGTGGAAACAGAATCGCCGGTAATGGTAGTGACTGATGATAACTACTTAGCATTTTCGCAAAAGAATTTTGAAACTAAAGGCGAAGCAGAAGGTCGTTATACCATTACCTCAGGAAGAGCTTTAGCTGCCCCAGGTGAAGTACTCATGCATAAGGATGCATCACTTGAAATTGGATCAACTTTAGTCTTCAACGATATCTTACTAGAAGTAGTTGGTAAGTATGATAGTACAGAATTTAATAACCCAATTTTAACCAACGAAGATTCCTTTGATATTATCATTGATCAAATGTTATCTGGTTATGGAAACTATGAAAACCGGATGTATTTATATTCTAATCAATTATCAGAATCCATTGATGAACTCACGGTTTTAGAGTATCAAGCTTTGGATGCTTATCAAACAACAAGAGAAGATTACCTTGCGAACATGAGAGATCAAGTATCGGGCAGATTAACATCGATTTTCGTTACCATCGGCGGGATCATTGTTTATATTTTCTTTATGATGAGATCTTCGATGTTAGGCAGAATCAAAGAGATTGGAATTTACCGTTCTATCGGCGCAACAAAGAAAGATATCTACAAGATATTCTTCTCCGAAATACTGGCATTTACAACCGTTGGCTCTTTAACAGGATATCTGTTTATGACTTATGTTGTTAATCGAATTCAAGCTACGTTTGGTGATATCGTTCAAATCTTTTATTTCCCGATTACGTTATTCTTAGGGGGAATCATCGGACTCTATCTCATCAACATTATCTTTGGAATGATCCCGATTTTTACATTACTACGTAAAACCCCATCCGAAATTAATGCGAAGTTTGATATTTAGTCTTAAATCCAGTAAATAAATCTTGACTAAATTTTTGAGTTATTGTATAATAATCCAGCGTGTGCTCTGCACATGGATTTCGTTGGGAGGATTTAGTAATCCTTTGACCACATCACGAAATTAAGGAGGTGTTTTTCGTGGCTAGAGAAATCAAAACAGTCGTAAAGCTCCAAATACCAGGCGGTAAAGCAACACCAGCACCACCTATTGGACCGGCTTTAGGACAAGCAGGTGTCAACATTCAACAATTTTGTGTACAATTCAACGACCGCACAAAGGAAAATGTTGGTAGTGTCATTCCGGTAGTGATTACGGTTTTCGACGACCGTACATTCACATTTATTACCAAAACCCCGCCCGCCAGTGATTTACTTAAAAAGGCGTGCAACATTCAAAAAGGCGCATCAAACTCAAAAAAGGAAACCGTTGCGACCATCACTCGCGCTAAATTACGCGAACTTGCTGCCGTAAAATTACCAGATCTGAATGCTAATGACGTTGAAGCAGCGTCACGTATTCTTGAAGGTTCAGCAAGAAACATGGGAATTGTCGTAATCGACTAAGCATACTAGTTGTGATTATACAACTATATATGGGAGGACATTTCCGCTAACACCACATATAGGAGGAAAAAAATAACATGGCCAAAAAAGGAAAAAAATAT
>CAYIYY010000085.1:0-4275 GCA_964367605.1 uncultured Candidatus Izemoplasmatales bacterium
AATGATTTCAACCGTTTTCAAGAAGTCATCAAAGAGTACAATAATTTTAGCCCCAAATTTTCAAATTATGATTCAAAAAAACAAACATTGATTGATTTTATCAAATTGAATATTGAGTTTTCGCTTTTAACCGACAAACTCTATCATTTTGCCTCTTTAAATCAGTCAACGGATGCGACGAATCAGGCAGCGATTAAGTATATTACGACATTCCAAATGAGTTTTTCAGAACTCGCTAAGACAGAAACACAATACAAAAAGTGGTTACGCGATTTTCCAAATATCGATGAAACTATTAATGCCGATCCGTTATTAAAAGAACATCAATTTCATATTCATGAAATCATCCAAAACGCGAAATACATGCTCGACGAAAAAACTGAAATTTTAATTTCAAAATTACGTCAATCAGGATCTTCTTCTTGGGGTAGATTGCAATCACTCTTAACTTCAACGTTAGCTGTGACTTATGAAGGCAAAGAAATCACTTTATCAGAGGTTCGTAACCTCGCTTATCATCATGACGCTGAAATAAGAAAAAAAGCGTATGAAGCCGAATTAGCGGCGTATAAATCGATTGATAAATCTTTAGCGTTCGCTTTAAACGGCATCAAAGGTGAAGTGAACACCATCAGTGAGTTTAGAGGTTATCTTTCACCTTTAGATCAAGCATTAGTACAATCAAGAATGCAAAGTTCAACGTTAGATGCGATGCTTCAAGTCATGACCGAATACTTACCCATCTTCCGTCAATATTTAAAACGAAAAGCCAAACTATTAGGTCATAAAAACGGTCTCCCTTTCTATGATTTATTTGCGCCAGTCGGAAACATTACGACCACTTATTCGATTGAAGAAGCCAATCAATATATCTTAAAGAACTTTAAGACATTTAATAGTCGTCTTTATAATATGGCTGATAAAGCATTTAAAGAAGGCTGGGTTGATTACTCTCCGAAAAAAGGAAAAGTCGGCGGTGCCTTCTGTGCCAATATTGTTTCGATTAAAGAAAGTAGAGTTTTAACGAACTTCACCGGTGCTTTTGGCGATATCATCACGTTAGCTCACGAATTAGGACATGCTTATCATGGCGAAGCGATTTTCAAAGAATCACCGCTTAATAGTGATTACACGATGCCTGTTGCAGAAACCGCTTCAACATTCTGTGAAACGATTGTGAATAAAGCGGCGTTAAAAGATGCCAAAGATGAAGAAGAAAAAATCTATTTATTAGAATCATCGATTCAAGACTATACCCAAGTCATCGTCGATATCATGAGCCGTTTTATCTTTGAAAGATCTGTTTTTGAAGGTAGAAAGAAAACTGTCTTTGATGAAAATGAATTGAAATCTTTAATGCTCGATGCTCAAAAACAAACTTATGGCGATGGTCTCGATCAAGATTATTTACATCCCTATATGTGGGCATGTAAAGGCCATTATTACAGTGGTGGACTCAGTTATTATAATTTCCCGTATGCTTTTGGACTCTTATTCGCGAAAGGGCTATACGCAAGATACTTACAAGATAAACAAGCGTTTGTAAATATCTATGATGATTTATTAGCAGCGACAGGTCAAATGACGGTTGAAAATGTTGCTAAATTAGCAAATATTGATGTGACGAAGCCAGAATTTTGGAAAGGCTCTTTAGAAATTATTAAAGAAGATATCGATTTATTCTTAAAATTAACTGAAAAATAATAAAGTTGCCTAGATGATTATGTCATTTAGGCTTTTTTTACCAATAAAACCCATAGCCCATTTGTTAGTTTATTGTCAAGTTAGAGGGAGGATTCTCTATGAAAAAAATAGTGTATTCATTACTTACCATGTTTCTAGCATTTGTATTATTCGCTTGCGATTCTAAAACGACACAAAAATATGATTTACCGGAAATTAGTTCTGTTAATAATTTTTCTAGTTATGATGATTTAAAAAGTTATTTGGATCAATTCTATGAAGAAAACGAAGGCTATTACACCCTAAAAGGCGGTATGAGGTTCTTTTCATCTAACATGATGGTTGATGGCATGATGTTAGAAAGTAGTGTAACAGTTACAACGACTTCAACCAATTCGGGCTATAGTCAAACCAACACCCAAGTCGAAGGTGTCGACGAATCAGATACAGTCATCACTGACGGTGATTACATTTATCTCGTATCGATGGGAAGATTCGTCATTATAAACGCTGAAACGCTTCAAATCGTTTATACCTATACTGAAGAAGATTTATACATCGATAAAATGTATATTGAAGAAAACCGTGTTGTATTACTTGGCAGCCAATATACCTATACAGCCGCTGAAGATACGGATGATAAAGTCAGCGAAGATTATTATTACTACCATTATTATTATGAATATGGTGTCAAAGTCGTCATCCTTGATATTGAAGATAAAGCAGCAATTGACATCGCCAAAGAACTTTATTTTGATCAATCTTATTTAACTGAAAGCCGGATGATTGACGGACAACTTTATTTGATCATGAATAACTATTTTGTGAATTATGGTTATTTAGAAGATAGTTTTGTTCCTCTTTATCAAGATTCAACAGTTTCAGAAGAATCAATTACATTACCAGCTGAAAACATTTATTACATGCCCAATGACAATTATTCTATTTCTTATCTTTTAATTGCTTCTTTAAATATTAATGATGAAGAAGCAGCTCAAGTAGATGCTTATATAGGTTCTACCTATCAAATTTACATGAGCATGAACAATTTATATTCTGTGGTCTATCGTTCAAGTTATGATGAAGTGACGGGCTACTATACTTATAATACATTTGTTCTTCGTTTTGAAATCGTGGAAGGGAAATTAGTTTACCAAGCCATGGGTGGTGTCACTGGGTCTCCGCTCAATCAATTCTCAATGGATGAATATAACAACACCTTTAGAATCGCTACGACCGATTGGTCTTGGAACAATGAAACGCAAACCATTCAAAACCAACTCTTTATTTTAGACGCTACCTCGATTGACGAAATGAATTTGATATCGGTTTTAGGCGGTCTTGGTAAAGTTGGAGAAAGAATTTATGCCGTTCGTTTCTCTGGAACGACCGCTTACGTTGTGACCTTTGTTCAAACCGATCCTTTATATAAACTGGATTTATCAAATCCTTTAGAACCTAAAATTGTCGGAGAACTTCACGAAAATGGTGTCAGTGATTACCTCCATCAAATGAATGATGATCTTTTGATCGGTGTTGGCAGACAAGCAGACAACGAAGGAAGATTCCAAGGCGTTAAAATCAGTTTATACGATACGACAGGTGATAACCCAGAAAATATCAAAACTTACATGGTTGAAGGTACTTACAGTTATACGCCAGTCACTTATGATCACAAAATGTTTGTTTATTATCAACCAGAAGGTCAAGATTATTGGTATGTCGCGATCCCTGTATTTGAATATAATGTGGTCGTTGGAACGTATGAATACCGTTATGTACAAAACTTATATGTCTTTAAAATCACACTTTCAGGTGATTTAGAACTCTCTGCTAAACTGCCAGTATTCAATCAAAATCAGTATTATGATTCTTATTATTATGATTATTTATTAAGAGGACTGTTCATCAACGATTATGTTTATTCAATTACTTACCGTTCTATAAAACAATACGATATGGCCGATGGATTTAAAGAGTTAAATTCTGTCGTATTTGTTCCGCAAGAATAAATATTAATCTCGTTAAATTAATCACTCAAATTGAGTGATTTTTTTATTAATAAAACATCTTTTTTAATCACTTACTAATGAGCAGTTTTATTATATAATCGCTTTATTTTTATAGTTACTAGTGCTATAGTGAAAATATACAAGAAGTCATACGAGCAAGACAATAAAATAAAGGGAGGATTTTTATGAAGAAACGTATTTTACTGATTCTGTTCATGTTCCTGACAACCTTAGTCCTTGCGGGCTGCGATTGGTTTGGAACACAAACGTTACCAACCGATACAACAACGATAACAACGACTGCTGAAGACACCACGACAACCACGACAACGTCGTCTGGTTCTACAACGACAACAACGTCGGGTAGTACGACGACAACGACGACAACAACTGCTGCACCGAGTACAGCAACCATTTCATTTGAAGAAAATGGTGGAAGTACTGTCACCAACATTACTCAAACCATTGGGACTCCAGTTGCCCCTCCAGTTGCTCCATCCAAAATAGGATTTACGTTCGATGGGTGGTATTCAAACACTGAACTAACGACGCTATTTACATTCTCCGTTATGCCTTCTAC
>CAYIYY010000085.1:4375-5543 GCA_964367605.1 uncultured Candidatus Izemoplasmatales bacterium
TGACACTAGCCTATACATTTAGTACGATGCCAGCGGATGATGTGACACTCTATGCCAAATGGCAAGTCTTAACATACACCGTCAATTTCTATGACGCTGAAGGTGATTTGATTGAATCACAAACCATTGAATTTGGACAAGGCGCAACCCCTCCAGAAGCTCCTTACAAAGCTGGATTCGTTTTTAGCGGATGGGACGCTGCATTTTCAAATGTAACTGGCAATATTAATGTCCATGCGGTTTATGAAGGACATTATCAATTATTGGTTGATATGATTATTTCCATGTCAGGCGGAGAACCTGAACCTGAAGAAATTGATCGCACCATTGAGATGTTAATGTTTGTTTCTGGCATGGAAACGGAGCAAGAAACGTATTTGATGATGGTTGAAGTGATGACCATGGTTCAAGTCTTACCAACGTTCACGACTTTAGCTGAATTTCAATCATGGTTTGCGGCCTTATCAGTTCAAGGCTATGATCAAGATCGAATCGTTGAGATGCTCGTCAATGCCATATTAATGATGATTGACGAAGAATCAAAACGTTTTAATGAACAAAATTATTTAGACAATATTGCTTATTTTGAAGATCAATTAGTCATCGCTACGAATGATTTTGCTCAAGTTCAACTCGAAATCAATACATATTGTGAAACTTTATCAACAGAAGCAGAAGCCTCATGTAAAGCATACATTCTTTCTGAGTATACAAATTCAGAAATGATGAATCAATACCAAAACCTTTTATGGGGTGGAATAGACGAATTATGGGGCAACGAGTTTGATTGGGGTCTATACTATGATTTAGAGTGGAAGATTCAATATTATTACGATTCGCTCTATTATTATGATGACCCAGATACAGCAGCGATTTATCTTTCTGATTTTAATGCTTTGAAAGATAGTTTATCTGCTGAAGAATTATTAATGTATGAACCTTTAATTACGTTATATATGGAATGGCAACTTTATCAACACACAACCCTTAAAGATTTAAATGAAGCGATGGGGTCACTTTACGATGATACTTTACAACGTAATGTGTTGGAGGTCATCCAAATTGATTTAATGCCAAATTATTGGAATTTATACTATCAAGTCCATGATTATCAGTGGATGATTGAAGAAGAATATCGCTGGATGTTAGAAGATCAAGCTAACCATGA
>CAYIYY010000086.1:0-5496 GCA_964367605.1 uncultured Candidatus Izemoplasmatales bacterium
AAATTGTATAATCATTGATATTGTCATATTTATCAACTTCATTATCATTCCACCTAACGTTGCACCAACCAACAATGAAATAGATGATTGAATCAAAGAGGGAATATACAATTGTAAAAAGTAAACAAACAATACAACAACGACATACATAACGGCACTTTTTGCAACATTGTTAGTTGCTTTAAAAGTTGTTTTCCTTTGTAAAAAGAAATTAAACGTTTGTGATATAGCAAATGACAATGCAAAAGCATAAAATGCAGCTAATCCACCATCTTCAATTGAGTAGTTGATTATCCACCAATCAAAAGGTTGTTGTGAATAAGGTTTAAAAACCCAAAAGCTAAATATGAAATATGAAGAAAAATCAATAATGGTAGTGATTCCACTCATCAACATAAACATAATGAATTGCCATAAATCCTGGTGTGTATTTACCCATTCTCGAATCTTACTAGTTTTTTCCATATTCCTACCTAAGCTCATTTATATCTCCTCTTTCTTAACCTTTTTAGCCATTTTATGACTGATTTTTCTTTTATTTTTCCTTTTGTATACCGTGGTAACTGTCTAAATGGCATGTTAATGATGAAGTAGAGATTATTACCGATAATGGGTTTTCTTATGGCAATGAAAACCTTACGAATCAATAAAATGAGATGGTAGAGCAATCGTCCCTTCCAATTTTGATATTGAATTTGAGCCATAACATCGTTCATTGTCAATTCAATGTTTCTATCCCATTTTTCATATACTGTTTTTCTCCCTAATAAATGTTCAAATGACTCTTTGGAGATTTCCGAACTAAGCTTAATATAATCTTGAATCAAATTATCATCATAAGGATTTTGATAACTAATATCACCATATTCTATCGTAGTTGATAAACGAATGTCTCTTGATGATGCACCAATCAAAATTTGATATTGTCCCTTATCAACAACCCACTTATTAAGTTGAACATGAAAATAAGCGAATGTGTGTTCTTCAAAAAAAATCGTTATTTCCTTTGATTCTCCAGATTCAAGATAAATCTTTTCAAATCCTTTTAATTCTTTCTCAGGTCTAAATATTTTTGCATCTACTTGGCTAATATAGAGTTGCACAATCTCATAGCCTGCCCGTTGACCTTTATTGGTAATTTTGCATTTAACACAATCCGGAAGAACAACTAAATCGCTGTACTCAAAGGTAGTATATGATAAGCCAAACCCAAAGGGGAATAACACATCTTTGTTTGCTTTATCAAGATATCGATAACCGACATAAATCCCTTCTCTATGTTCAGAAGTCAATTCTATTCCAGGATAATATTTCGATGATAAAATGTCATTCAATTGATAAGGATAACTTTCTCCTAGTTTACCACTTGGGTTAATTTTACCAGTTAATACGTTTAAAATTGCTTCTCCACTTCCTTGACCACCAAGATAACCATGGACAATAGCATCAACATCGTTTACAAAAGGAATTTCAACGGGTGATCCTCCACTGAGAACAACAACTAAACTAGGATTGATCTTTTTGATTTCTTTAAGAAGTTCAATTTGATTGGATCGTAATTCCATATTTTCACGGTCTAATCCTTCTGCTTCACTTCCTTCATCAAGTCCAAAAAATAGTAATATAACATCACATTTTTTAGTTAAATTTACTGCACGATGAATTAAGATTGAGGAAATACCTCCAAAACGTTTGAACCCTTTTTCGTAACCAACGATATTGAGTGATGATTCTTGAGCCGCTTCTAGAAAACTCGTAATTTTTGTGGGTTTAATCAATGAACTTCCTGCACCTTGGTAGCGTGGATGCTTTGCAAAATCTCCTATAATACCAATTCTTTTATGTTCATCAAGTGGTAGTATTTCACGATTATTTTTTAGCAGAACGATGGAATTGCTTGCTATTCTAACTGCTGCTTGATGATGATCTTCTTCTCTAAATTCAGTTGCTTTTTGTTTGTTTAATTTAGTATCATTGATGAGTGAAAGCAATACTTCGATTCTTTCATCAACGAGTTCTTCCTTAATCCTTCCAGATTTAACGGCTTCGAGAACCTCTTTATTAGTCAGTCCTCCAGTAGATGGCATCTCAAGATGATTTCCAGCAATTAAGCCATTAACTCGGTCATTATTCCCTCCCCAATCAGTTACAACAAGACCATCATATCCCCAGTCATTAAAAAGGATGTCTTGTAGAATATGGGTGTTCTCGTTCGAATACGTACCATTGATTTTGTTATAGGATGTCATGATTGTTTTTGGTTTTCCCTCTTTTATAGCGATTCTGAATCCTTCTAAATAGATTTCTTGGAGGGCTCTTTCATCAACAATCTCATCAATCGACATTCGTAAATGTTCCTGGCTATTTACAGCAAAATGTTTTGGGCATGCGGAAATACCATTATCTTGAATCCCAGCAATTAACTTCCCGGCAAGTTTCCCTGAAAGATAAGGGTCCTCAGAAAAATATTCAAAATTACGTCCACATAAAGGATTTCTTTTGATATTCAGTCCAGGTCCTAACAAAACATTGACATCAAGATGACTCGCTTCATTTCCAAGTAAAACTCCCATTTCGTGAATCAAGTCTTTATCCCAACTATTCGCAATTGTTGCTGCAGTAGGGAAGCAGGTGGATGGAATGCTTTTGTTCAATCCTAAATGATCGGCCTTCCCACCTTGTTTGCGGACACCATGTGGCCCATCGGTTAACAATACAGATGGAATCCCTAATCGATCGATAGTACTAGTATTCCAAAAATTAGCGCCAGAGAGAAGTGAAACCTTCTCTTCTAGCGATAATTCTTTGATTATTTTTTTAATATCAAGTTCCATTAATACCCTCTTAATCTAAAGCTTTTGTATAGTTTGCGATTGAATAGCAAATATTATGAACACGTTCTCTCGAACTTGTAACAGTTCCAATTGGGTCGTTTTTGAAAAGTTTATCAAACTTCTTCTCCTGGCCTGATGGCAACATTGCTAGCATTATATCATTACCATTATGAATAGCAAGACTGATATCCATGAATGAACCTAATACAGCATCGGTAGTAACTAGTCCAACAAATCCCCATTCTCCTCTAAGCACATTTTGAAGTAATTCTGGATTACCGCCTGACCATTTGTAACCAATATGAATAAAGCTTGACATAACGCCAGTAACATGAGCTTCTTTGACTGTTATTTCGAACGGACGTAAATATAACTCGCGTATAGCTTGTTCATTTGCCCATACAAGTACTCCAGATCTTGCATTAATTTCTTGTTCATTAAGGGCAAAATGTTTCATTGTTACAATGATATCTTTACTTTGTGCACCTCTGACCATTGCTGCGCTCATTTTTCCGGAGACAAGAGGGTCTTCAGAGAAGTATTCAAAATTTCTTCCCCCTTGAGGAGTGCGGTGTAAATTTTGACCGGGTGCATACCAGCCATCTATTCCATAAGCGTTGCATTCTATTCCAATTGCTTCACCAATCTTATAAGCTAATTCATCATTCCAAGTTGAAGCAATAACGACTTCGGTTGGATAAGCCATTGTATCATATGATGCAAATACGAAGTTGATTCCTGCAGGACCATCCAATAACACTGTTTCTGGAACGCCTAGACGCTCAATAGGTTTTGTTAGATAGGCACCGTTTGAAATAAGTTCTTTCATTTCATCGACTGTAAATTGATCAAGAAAATCATCCCATAATGGATCATTGTATGGTAATCCGATTAAATCTTTTAACACAATGCCATTATCTTTCCCAGTTAAAGGCATTGTGCCTTGAATTGGAAGCGGTCTTGCGTGAAAATTATCAATTAATGATTTTGAAGCCGTTAAGATAATATCGTTAATATTGGGATAAGTTCCTTCCCAGTCATTTCTAGAAAGGTATGTTAAATCTCCATTAGCATACTCAAATTGATTGCGGATTTCTGTTCCAGTTACTTCATCAGTATCATAGATTACATTATTTGTTACTGTATAATCGAAATTATAAACGGGTGTATGAACATTTTTGGAAATCATAATCCTATAGTTCCCAGCTTCAAGAACATATGCTTCTAAGTTATCCATATCATAAGAAGACATATCTCGAGTTGAAAAACTGATTGTTAGATTTTCACTTTCACCCGGCGCTAACAATTTGGTTTTAGCATAGGCCCCAAGTTCTATTGCGGATTTCTCGATGCCACCATCATAATATGGTGCAGAAAAATAAACTTGAACAACATCCTTACCATAATAAGTAGAGCCTGTATTCTCAACATTAACAATAAAAGAAATCGTATCACTAGTAAAAACATGATCAACGACTGTCCAATCAAATGTAGTATAGCTTAAGCCATATCCGAATGGGAATTGTACAGCGTCTTGATAAGCCTCTTCGTTATTTAGATAATAGGTTTCATAAAACCGATAACCAATGTATATGCCTTCTTCATATTCTAATGATCCCATATTTGATAAGTTTGTATATTTAAAATCACCTATATTAATATTAGAAGGCGCTGATGAAACATCATAAGCATACGTGTCTGTTAAACGTCCACTTGGATTAACTGTACCTTTTAATATATTACCAATTGATAATGCCCCTTGAGAACCGGGTGTTCCAACCCATAAAGTAGCATCAATATGTTCGTAGGTGTCTATAAAGCCAAGTTCCATCTGTTGTCCAGAGTTCACAATGATGATAATATGTTCAAAATGTTGATTAATTTTCTCTATTAACGCTTTTGTGTTAACACCAATTTTTAAAGTTTCTGGTGCAGAATCAGCAGCTTCGATTGCCTCTGAACTAATCACAATAATAGCTGTATCTGAATAGTTTACCGCTTGTTGTATGATATCATCAGTTAAGTAAGATAAATTGGGTTCCTTTTCTTCATTACTGCCGATTAACATATTCATAACCACATCAATAATGCCTGCACTGCTGCCGTCTTCTTTATAGTACTTGGTACTTTTATAAAACTCATAAAGTGTCTCGTTGTACTCTATTCCAGCTTGATTAAGTCCGCTAAAAAAATCTGTGGTATAGGTTGAACTTGAACCACCGGAACCACCACCACCAAACGCAAAATTGAATGCAGAAATTCCAAAAACATTTACTTTGTTATTTGATAATGGTAATAGATTATTCTCATTTTTTAGAAGAACCATCCCTTCATTTGAGACTTCCTCTGAAACTAATTGACCATTTGAGATTGCTTCTGCAGCTTCAGCAGAAGTAACATCAAGATTGATAGACATAATATTGGCAAAATCACTGACAATTGGAACTAAAGTAAAGATGAGAATCACTAGTACAAATAAAAGTAATGAACGCATTATGTATCTTCTCGGTCTTGTCACTAATTTTTTGAAGTAACGATCATGGAGTTTGTTTTGACGCTTTAAAGGTTGTTTCATTGCTTTTATTTCAGTTCTTCTCTGTTCCTTTAAAGATTTTTTCTCTTTTTTAAATAACTTCTTTTCAATTATGCGTTCTTCTTTTGG
>CAYIYY010000087.1:0-5411 GCA_964367605.1 uncultured Candidatus Izemoplasmatales bacterium
TCATCATGATTTTACCATATATTTAATCATGCCGAGATGTTTTCTTTGCTCCAATCAAAAAAATAGTCTAAACCAGACTAGGTTTAGACCATCAAATATAGGTACTTATTATTCGTTACTATCTTCTTCGTTCTCATTTTCTGATTCATTGATTGTTTCAATGGTTTCGATTTGTTCGACGGTTTCGGGGGTTATATCGGAAGGAATCGGTTCTTCTTTAATCACGAAATCTTCGACATTCACGAGCCCTTTAAATTTTTTAATAGCCTCTAAAGCTGTGTGATGTTCTTTTCCATTCGCAATCACGAATGCGAGACATTTATCTCTTTCTAAATCATCACCTAGTTTCTCATAATATAAGGCCAAACGATAATTGTAAATGAGTCTTGTTGTAATATAACCATCATTTCTTGAGAAATGGCGTTCAATGACATCTTTATAATTATCGAGAGAAGTATCGATGTTTTTAATGGCTTCTAATATTTCTTCGTAACTCGCAACGAAATTTGTATATTTAGCCGGTATTCTTGATTTTGAATTTTTGATTCGGTCTAGCGCAATATTAAACGTTTCTTCATCGCCTAATTCAAAAGCACTATAACACGTAAATGCGAAAATTAAAATATGGTATAAAACATTGAGACGTTTAAGTTCAACGGTATTAAATGTTTTAATCGCATCTTCATATTTTCCACTGTAATATTGAGACATACCGTAATAAACTCGGTAGAGTTCACCCACATTTTTAGTCGGTGCATTGACCATGCCTTCATAAGCGATTCTTTCTGCTTCTGCGACATTGATATCATAGTCAACGAGCATCGTAAACTTTGAAGCAAATAATTGTAAAGGTCCACTAACGCGATATTTTATATAAATATAGCCCGCAGATCCTATTAAGATAATCCATAACCAATCGATTCGGCTATCAACTGGCAAAAGCGAATTGACAACGATGGCGCCGACCATAATCACTAAAAACGCAATTACAAAAATAATATATTTCTTTCGGTTAAACATCTTATACCCTCCTAAATATCTCTTCCAATTAAGATATCATCTTCTTGATATAATTCAAGACCTAAGGTATCGGCGATATCAGAGAAGATATCCACGATACCATACATATCAATATCTTTATTGGCAATAATTTGATTGACTTGGTCGTCAATATATAAATTAAGTTCTGGTTGAACATCTTGTTTTTTATCCATGAGTTCTTCTAACTCATCTTCAAGTTTTTCAAGAATATCACGGTGATAGATAACTTTCTTTTCTTCTAACTCATACTTCAAATCGTCAATAAATAATAACGCGCTTACGACTTGATCATATTCTAAAAATTGGTGAAAATCGCCTTTAAATTTCGTATCGATTAATAATTTGCACGTATCGAGTTGATCGTGTAAAAATTCCAAACCGACCGAAACAATTTTGTCGATATCATCGTTGACGTCCAATAATCCTTCTTGGGTCTGCTGCTTCAAAGATTCTAAAACGGCGTATACTGGCAAGAATCGATCATAAAGAACGCTATTATGTTCATGCAACTCTTCAATAAAGTTATGATTCTCTTTGTCCCAAGCTTCAAACTCTTTTAACCAATCGTCCATACAATATCCTTTCTTATCAATAATAGATGAAAACCACTAAAATGTTAGTGGTTTTTTAATCTTGATTATGCTTGATTGACCGAACCGAATAAAATCATTTTTTCACGAACGACTTGTTTGATTGCTTCCGTTCCTGGCGCTAATAATTTTCTTGGGTCAAAGCCTTTACCCTCTAAATCTTTACCAGCTTCAATGTATTTACGTGTTGCTTCTGCGAAGACAACTTGACATTCTGTATTCACGTTAATTTTCGCAACACCTAAAGAGATTGCCTCTTTAACCATATGATCTGGAATACCAGATCCGCCATGAAGTACTAATGGCGTTTCATTAACTTTTGCTTTAATCGCACGTAATACTTCAAAATTTAAACCTTTCCAGTTAGCAGGATATTTACCGTGGATATTACCAATACCTGCTGCTAGAATCGATACACCTAAATTAGCGATGGTTTTGCATTCTTCTGGATCCGCTAATTCACCATTTCCAGTAACGCCATCTTCTTCGCCACCAATTGCGCCAACTTCAGCTTCAATTGATACACCCATTTTTTTACAAATATCAACGAGTTCTTTGGTCTTTTCAATGTTTTCAGCAATCGGATAATGTGATCCGTCAAACATAATTGATTTAAAACCTGCGTCTAAAGCTTTTTTAGCACCTTCATAGGTTCCGTGGTCTAAGTGAACCGCTACTGGAACAGTAATGTTTAACGATTCAATCATCGCGTTAACCATTGCGACAACGGTCTTGTATCCCGTCATATATTTTCCTGCACCTTCAGAGACGCCTAAGATGACTGGAGACTTTAATTCTTCAGCGACGAGAAGGATTGCTTTTGTCCACTCAAGATTGTTAATGTTAAATTGTCCGACAGCGTATCGGTTTTGAAACGCTTTATTAAGCATTGATTCTGCAGAGATGATACCCATTTTGTTACCTCCAAAAATTTAGTTTTTTACATCATAATTATACAAAAAAATGATGATTTTGTAAAGTTTATTCACCTAATCTACATAAAGCAAAAGGATTGGGTAAAATCCCAATCCTCAAATGTTATTATAAACCTGCAACGACCATCGGTCCGACTTTAACTGAAGGACAAGTTATACCATAATAACCTGTTTTTGTATCGTTAGCAACTGCTTCGATATCTTGAAGCATTTTTATGAAATTGCCAGCAACAGTAATTAAAGCAACTGGATCACCTATGACGCCATCTTTAACCACAAAGCCCATTGCTTGTAATGAGAAATCACCCGAGACAGAGTTAGCCCCTGCGTGAGCACCTTGAACATCAGTCACGTAGATACCATTTTTAATCATTTTGATTAAATCATCTTTTGAATGACTGCCGGGTAGTAACGCTAAGTTAACCGATGAAACCGTACCACCAAATCCGTTACCAGTTGATGTCACGTTATCTTTTTTAGCTGTATTTAAATTATGAAGGAATGTTGTTAAAACACCTTCTTTGATCAATTCTTTATATTTTGTCGCTACACCTTCATCATCAAACGAACGACTACGACTTGATTTTTTCATAAAAGGATCATCGACTAATGTTACATGCTTTGAGCCAATCGTTGAACCAAGTTTTCCTTTAAGTAAAGAAGCACCTTTTTGAACCGCTTCAGCGGAGAAAATACCACTAAAAGCTGAAAGCAAAATGCCAATTGCATCGCGATCAAATACGATTTCGTAATTGCCAGATGGAATCGGTTTTGCGCCTAAGGTTTTAACCGCGTCTTCGACGACTTTTTTTGATAACTCTTCATTGTTGTAGTCGTTAAAGTCATTGGTAATTAATAAATCAAAACCGGTTCTTTGGTCCGTTTCGTTTTTAACGATGACTTGACCGCCTAGCATCGAAGAATTGACTTTATTAAAAAGTTTTAATCCTTTGGTGTTTTGTAACATAACAGTTTTTGTTTGTTCGGCGTACATCGTTTCAACGATGGATACCCTTGGATCAGCCGCATGGAATAATGCATCGAGATTTTTAACTTTCTCAATCTTTTTAGCAACATCCATTGCCTTTAATTCTTCGTTATATAAGTCATTTAATTCTTGATATTCTTTGTCTCCGGCATAAATCATCGCTTCATCCGGCGAGTCAATGATTTTTGCGGATTCAATGATGGTATTAACAATGGTATCGATTAACGACTCATCCATAATTTCAGTTGAATAAGTTCCCATTTTGCCTTGGTAAATACCACGAATAACCATACTTGATGAATCTGAGATTTCATATTTTTCTAATTGACCGTCAAAGACTTCAATTGATAATTCATTCATGTTGTTTAAAAAGACTTGAACGTCACTGATACCCGCTTTTTTTGCTTTTTCAAATAATTTTTCGATAAACATGCTTATTTCGCCCCTTTCTTTCCACCAACGGTAATGGACGAAACTCGAAGTGTAGGTTGTCCAACATCGGCAGGAATTGAACCAGAAGCTGAGCCGCACATACCTCTAGCTCGGTCTAAATTGTTCGCAATCATATCAATTTTCCATAATATTTCTGCGCCGTTTCCTACTAAAGAAGCACCTCTAACTGGTTCAGCGATTTTACCATTACGGATGATATATCCTTCACTGACAGCGAAGTTAAAATCGCCACTACCCGGATTCACCGATCCGCCACCCATCTTCGCTGCGTATAAACCATACTCTGTTGCGGCGATGATTTCATCGAAGGTAGAAGTGCCGTTATTAATAAAGGTATTTGACATTCTTGAAGTTGGGGAATAACGGTAAGATTCTCTTCTCGAAGAACCGGTAGGTTGATGATCCATTCTTCTACTATTGAGTTTATCAACCATATAGGATTTTAAAATCCCGTTTTCAATTAAAACACGACGTTGTTGCGGATAACCTTCGTCATCAAAGTTCGCAGAGCCCCATCCGTTTTCAATCGTTCCGTCATCAATGGCGGTTACGATTGGAGAAGCAACTTGTTGATTGAGTTTTCCACAGAAAACTGAAGCATTTTTAGCAACTGATGTCGCTTCTAATGAATGGCCGCAAGCCTCATGGAAGATGACTCCGCCAAATTCATTATCAATGACGACGGGCATAACACCACTGGGGCATTCATCAGCAAATAACATCGTTTTTGCCATTCTTGCGGCATTTCTAGCGATATCTTCTAAATTAACGTCTTCTAAGAAATATTCATAGCCTTTGCCAGTTCCAGGAGCTTCATATCCGGTTTGCATCATGCCATCTTTACCCGCAATCGCGTTAATGCCTAAACGAATACGAGTTCTTTCTTCGGTAACGTAACGACCTTCACTATTTGCAATTAAAACTGTTTGAACCCATTCGGTTAAATTGACCATGACTTGTTGAATGACTTCATCGTATTCTTTTGCTGCTTTATATGCTTTTTTAAGAAGTTCGACTTTTTCGGTTTGTTTAAACACTAAGGGACTGACTTTAACTTTGTGTTTTTGACCGACTTCAAGTTCACCAATAGGTAAAGCTTTTGTTTTAAATTCATCTGAAAATGATTTAGATAAATCACTTGCTAATTTGAGTAAGTCTTCAGGGTTATTCGAATTAGTAAAACCATAAACACTTTGAAGTTGATGTGCAATTCGAATTCCGACACCAAAAATCTTTCGGCTATTAGCTTTTTCAACTAATCCACCCACGGTTTGAATGGAACCTGAAACTGTTTCTTCTGTAAATACTTCAGCGAAATCGCCACCGGTATTTAGAGCAGTTTCGATGATCTTTTCTAATAATTCTTTCTTAAGCAACATCTTGTACCTCCTATTGCATTTTTAC
>CAYIYY010000088.1:0-5366 GCA_964367605.1 uncultured Candidatus Izemoplasmatales bacterium
TTAAAAGACAGTTTGATCAGTCCTAAGAATTTATTAAAATATCGTAACAAGAAAGGACTTTATACGTTCTTTTACTTATTTTTGTTAACAGTTTTTGTTTCCATTGGTAGTTTTATTTATTATTTCAAATTACCGAGTCCAGCATTGATTAATACATCAACGACTTCGTGTGAATACTTAGATGAAGGTTTGTCTTGTTCAAGCGATACATATTCACCGAGTGAAGAATATCTGATATACGGGTTTTCTACTTACTTCTTAAATGGAAACTCAACCATTTCAGACATCGGTGTTATGCCTAATCAATCCATGGTTTTTTCTGGTCAAAGTCTGACGTTTTATCAAAACAACCAAGCAATGACTTCCGTTGATTTATCACCGCTTTTACCAACTTATGATTTTGATGGTGTCATTGTATTTGTGGGTCGAATCTTATTAGTGATGTTTTTGGTCTTTTCATTTGTTGGAAACATGATAATGTTGCTTATCGTTACATTGATTTCGACGATACCGTTTTTCAGATTAAAACAATATATTCCATATCGTAAGATATTTAAACTGGTTTTATTCGCTATCTCGCCTTTCGCCATATTAATGACGTTTTATAATTTGATTGATTTTAGTCAATGGATTTTCTTTTTCTTGATGCTAGTGGCGTACCGAAGTGTATTTCAATTACAAAGAGAACTCTATTTCCAAACCTATTCGCATTTGGGTTCGTTTGGTCCGTCAGCTCAAAACTCGATGGAACCCAATAATCCTGATGATGTGACGGATGAAGCTGAAATTAATATTCAAGACGAAGATAAAGAAGAAGAGAACGAAGAAGAGTAATTTGGCTTTTATTGTATTGCAAATCATATGTAAATATGGTATGATGTTTTAAACAGCTAAGAACTAGAAATAGTAATGATTCAATCGTTTATAGCGACCTGGTGGGGGTGTAAACCAGGAACGATACTCATGAATTAGTCTAGGGAGCTGATGATCCGCAACACGTGAGGATCATCCGTCATCGGCGTTAACGAGTGAAAGTGCCGGATTATTCCGGAATCAAGGTGGTACCACGGTTATTTTTAATCGTCCTTCAATATGAGGGCGATTTTTTTATTTTTTAGGAGGAAACTATGAGTGCATTTATTCCCAGTTTTAATCATCAACAAGTCGAAAAGAAGTGGCAAGATTTTTGGTATAACTCAGATGCTTTTCAAGCCAAAGATTTTGATACATTACCAAAGTATTATAATCTAGTTGAATTCCCATATCCAAGCGGCGCAGGCATGCATGTTGGGCACATCCGCGCTTATTCATCGCTAGAAGTTATTTCCAGAAAGCGACGTATGGAAGGCTACAACGTCATTTTTCCGATTGGCTTTGATGCATTTGGACTACCAACAGAAAATTACGCCATCAAAAACAAAATTCATCCTCGCATTGTGACAGATAATAATATCTTAGTGTTTACCGAGCAATTAAAGGCAACGGGTTTTTCGTTTGACTTTAATCGTGTCGTCGACACGACAGATCCTGACTATTACAAATGGACCCAGTGGATATTCCTAAAAATGTATGAAAAAGGACTGGTTTATAAATCAAAGACTTTCGTCAATTTCTGTCCTGATTGTAAAGTTGTTTTGTCAAACGAAGAATCTCAAGGGGGTCAATGTGATCGCTGCGGCGCTGATGTTGTTCAACTTGAAAAAGACGTTTGGTTTTTAAAGATTACCGACTATGCTGGTAAATTATTAACAGGCTTGAATGACTTTGAATCGACCTCAAGAATCAGGACTGAACAAGAAAACTGGATTGGACATTCTGAAGGGGCTTATATTTCATTCAAATTATCAACACATCCAGATTATATCAAAGTTTTCACCACAAGACCCGATACTATTTACGGGGCGACATTTATGGTTATCGCCCCAGAACACCCATTACTAGAAACCTATCAAACAGAGATTGTCAATCTCGATGAAATCCGCGAGTACCAAGAGCAATCAAAACGAAAAACAGAATTCGAAAGAATTCAACTCAACAAAGATAAAACAGGCGTTCGGATTCAAGGTATTGAAGCAGTCAATCCGTTAACGAACCAAAATATTCCGATTTTTATCTCAGATTATGTCGTTATTACCTATGGTACAGGCGCAATTATGGCTGTGCCTGGACACGACGATAGAGATTATGAGTTCGCCAAAAAATATCAATTAAATATCGTTGAAGTGATTCAGGGCGGCGATATATCGAAAGCCGCATTTACGGATACCGAAACAGGCATTTTAGTGAATAGTGGTATCATCAACGGCTTATCCGTCAAAGATGCAAAGAAAACCATTATCCAATATTTGGTTGACAATAAAATCGGATCCTCTTCTGTCCAATACAAGATGAAAGACTGGGCGTTTAACCGACAACGTTATTGGGGTGAACCAATTCCGATTATTTACTGTGATGATTGTGGTGTCGTTCCCGTCCCATATGAAGATCTCCCCGTCACACTTCCAATGGTTGAACATTTCGAACCGACAGATACCGGTGAAAGTCCACTGGCAAAAATTGAATCATTTACCAAATGTACTTGTCCGAAGTGCGGTAAACCAGCACGTAGAGAAACGGATACCATGCCTCAATGGGCAGGGTCGAGTTGGTATTACTTAAGATATATGGATCCTAAAAACCCTCTTGAATTTGCCTCCAAAGATAAACTGAAATATTGGGGACAAGTTGATTGGTATAATGGCGGAATGGAACACGTGACTCGTCATTTAATTTATTCGCGTTTTTGGAACCAATTCTTAAATGACCAAGGACTCGTTCCTCATAGCGAACCCTACAAAAAAAGAACCGCGCAAGGATTAATCCTCGGTGAAGATGGCGAAAAAATGTCAAAATCACGCGGTAATATCGTTAATCCGATGGAAATTATTTCTGAATATGGCGCCGACACATTGCGTGTATTTATTCTTTTCATCGGTGACTATGAAATGGCAACACCTTGGAATGAAGCTGGTTTGAAAGGTGCTCGCCGTTTCCTTGATAAACTTTGGCGTCTCCAAGAAAAAGTAACCGATGGAGACCAGTACTCAGACTCACTTGTTTCAATCATTCACAAAACAATCAAAGGTGTCAGCGAAGATATCGAACAAATGAAGTTTAATACCGCCATTTCAAAACTCATGATTGCGGTCAATGAAGCAACTTCTGCAGAAACAATGACTCGAAAAGATTTGGAAACTTTAACGGTATTAACCTATCCTTTCGCTCCTCATATTGCAAGTGAAATATTTGAAGCATTAGATCACACACAATCCTTAGTGACTTTCCCTTGGCCCACTTACGATGAATCACAACTCATTGATAAAGAAGTCACAATTGTGATAAACGTCAATGGAAAAATTCGCGATAAGATGGTAGTGAATTTGAATACAAGTCAAGCTGAACTTGAAAAGAAAGCTTTATCACTCGAAAAAATCCAAGCACACATTCAAGGTCAGTCCATCAAGAAAATAATTGTTGTACCGAATAAGCTCGTTAATATAGTTGTATAGATAATATAAATAAAACCACCCCTTAGTGCGTAATGTATTAAGGGGTGATTTTTTGAAACAAAGTATAAACAATCCTGGGAAGAGCGTTGCATACAAACATCAAGCAATCATTCATGATACTTGTCAAAGGTGCGGCGCAACGATTAACCCCAATAACCTTGATGATTATTTTCGGTTATATTGCACCGAATGTGAAACCTTTGGCCGAATCATTGAAGGAGACATCCTTTATCGGTATTTCCGACCACTCATCAATAAAGAACATTCCATGAACCTTGAGTTTGATTTATCCGATGAACAAATGAAAGCTTCAAAGTTTCTTTTGAATTCCGTTTTAACTCATCATATTGGCTACTTATACGCTGTCTGTGGGGCCGGAAAAACTGAAATTTTATATGAAACACTTTTCTATTTTCTTCAAAAGCATCAAGCCATTTGTTTTTCAATCCCCAGAACCGATGTGGTCATTGAACTGACAAAACGATTAATTAATATATTTCCAAACACGATTATAAAATCCCTTTATAACAAGGAAAAAGATGACGCTTTCGCAGATATTGTGGTATCTACGGTTCATCAACTCATTCAATATTATGAGGAATTTGATTTGATCATATTGGATGAAGCAGATGCTTTCCCTTATAAATCAAATGAATTATTAACAAGACTTGTTAAACGAGCTCTTAAACCTGAGGGTGCTTTTATCATGATGAGTGCAACATATGAACAACAAGACCTTTTACATATTGAGCGTAAAAAACTACCTATCTATCAATTACCTGCAAGATATCATCAACATCAATTAGATACCTTTACCGTCGTTTTTGTTCATGAAGTTTTTCTAAAGATAAAGCCTTTTTCGGTCAATAACAATATCCTCGATTGGATTCAATCAAAACTAGATGAATCCATTCCAATCATGTTATTTGTACCGACGATTTCATTGGGAGCTTTATTAGAAAAAGCTTTGAAATCACAGGGGTTAAAATGCTTGAATGTTTCCAGTGCTGATGAAAATCGAGCCATGAAAATCAATCAATTTCGATTAAACAAAACACCTATCCTCATCACCACGACACTCTTAGAGCGTGGAATAACGATTAAAGGCGTTCATGTTGGGATTATTGAAGCCAATCATGTCGTCTTTAACCGTCATACTTTAATTCAAATTGCAGGAAGAGTAGGAAGACATCAAGATTCACCAACCGGTGAAATAGTCCTATTTACTAAACGGATGAATTCTGAAATTAAAGCTGCATCAAAGTACATTCATCAAATGAATAAGGAAGCTACTAGACGAGGGCTTATCAACCATGATTTGCAAAGTGTGCGATAAAATATTCTCAAACCATCTCACCTTCAAAACCCTGTATCAAACAACTCATTTATGCGCTGAATGCACTATTAAATATAAACCCATGTATCCCTATGAAGTAATTCCCATTGATGGAGGGATAATTGAATACTATAGTGTTTATGATTTTGAAGATAATAATCCTCGGGTGAAAAGATTTTTATATCGGTATATGAAAAATTACTTCATCGAGCTCAATAAGAACGGCAGTCAAGAATCAATATTTTTAATCATAGATGAAGCAGAATACCAACATTTTCCCTTATGGTTTCCGATTATAAAAAAGTTTAAATTAATCCAAATTTACTCGCTTTTTTACTTTGACTGGTCATTATATGAGGATTCTGTTTTGTTTTAGTGAATTTTTAAAGAAAAAAACAGCGGGTTTGTTTACATCATTTTGTAAGCATGTTACAATGTAATTGTATCAACTATAATTCAAAGGAGTGATGTAAATGAAACTC
>CAYIYY010000089.1:0-5237 GCA_964367605.1 uncultured Candidatus Izemoplasmatales bacterium
AACGTGGTTGATCCCAATAAAATTGCGAATACGTTAGGCGCGGATATTTTCCGTCTTTGGGTTTCTAGCGTTGATTATCAATCAGACGTGCGATTATCAGACGATTTATTAAATCAAGTTTCTGAAACATATCGTAAGATTAGAAACACTTTTAAGTTTTTACTAGGGAACCTATTTGATTTTGATTTCCATAAAGATTTAATCGCTTATGACAAAATGGGTGATATCGATCGTTATATTTTAAGAAAACTCGATCATCTTATTGAAGAAGTGAAAAGTGCCTATGAAGATTTCCGATTTGATGATGTCTACCGTAAAACAGCGAACTTCGTGACTTTTACCAGTGCATTTTATTTAGATTTCACCAAGGATATTTTATACATTGAAAAATTTGATGCGTTAAATCGCCGTAGTATTCAAACCGTCTTTTGCATGATTACAGATGCATTATTAAGACTCTTAACGCCGATTATTCCGCACACAACCAGCGAAGCTTATTCTTATCTTCCAAATAAAGATAAAGCTGATGTTTATTTGTTAACGATGCCCGAAAGAATCAATGACGCTTGGGACAAAGAATCCATCTATGATGATTTCATGTCATTAAGAGAAGATGTATTAAAGGCATTAGAAGAAGCCCGTAATGAAAAAATCATCGGTAAGAGTTTAAACGCTCACTTGATTTTATACCCGCGTGGAAAAGTATCAGAATTATTACAAAAAATCGATATCAATCTTGCACAAGTGTTCATTGTTTCCAAATTAGAAATTAAAAATGATAGTTTTGGTCAATACAAAGGAACCGATGTTTCAATTGATGTGTTAGCATGTGAAGGCATTACTTGTCAACGTTGTTGGCAAGTCGTCCCCCATGTTCATGACAATGGACTTTGCGACCGCTGTGAAAGTATTGTAGAATAGTAACGGAATCTAAGCCGATTAAACTTGATCGGCTTTTTCTATGGCTTTTGATAAAATTGACATTTATGATAAAAATTAGTATAATTATCATGCGATTG
Source organism: uncultured Candidatus Izemoplasmatales bacterium (assembly GCA_964367605.1). Lineage (GTDB taxonomy): Bacteria > Bacillota_I > Bacilli_A > Izemoplasmatales > Hujiaoplasmataceae > UBA5603. The sequence continues at coordinate 1,020 of CAYIYY010000089.1, forward strand.
GAGGACCCGATTGAAAACAAAAATTAACTTTTTAAACAGTATTATATACGTCATTGGATTATTATTCATTTCCATGGGCGTTGCTTTATCTTTTAGACACGGTTTCGGTGCAAGTAGCGCTGATAACCTAACGTATATATTATCCATCGTTTTCAATATAACACTCGGGACTTCGACGTTTTTAATTAGTGCTTTAATTATTATTTTATTAATCGTTTCGTTCAAAAACTGGAAGTTTCTCTTTCTATTTGTTCAAGTCATCATTTTATCACCCATGATTGATTTTTGGGATTTAATTGTCTTTGCAAATTTGTTTCCAGTTGGATTTGAACGAGTGATTGTATTACTTGCTTCACTGCTTTCATTACCTTTAGGCTGTGCCTTCTTAATTAAGAGTACGTATCCAGCCGGGGTTTATGATGAGTTAATGTTTTTTACAGCTCATTTCACAAAATTTAAACTGACTGTATCTCGCATGCTCAATGAGTTATTACTCGTATTACTGGCATTAATCATTAGCTTATCAACAAATAACGGTTATGGTTCTGTCAGTATTGGAACTTTAGCTTATGTATTTTCCATAGGACATTTAATCAAATTTTATCTCTCGACTTGGGAGTTAATCACTAAAAGGAGGAAACAAAATGCAAGTAAATCAACTGATTGATCATACTTATTTAAAAGCTTTTGGCACAACAAAAGAATTAGACCAACTGATCATTGAAGCAAAAGAATATCAATTCAAAAGTGTTTGCGTCAATCCTTATTGGGTCGCTTACGCTCATGAAAAATTACAAAAAACAGGGGTCTTGGTTTGCACCGTCATTGGATTTCCTTTAGGTCAAAATACCACGGAAACGAAAGTATTTGAAACGCTGAACGCTGTTTCAAATGGCGCTGATGAAATTGATATGGTGATTAATGTTGCCGCTTTAAAAATGGGACATTTCGACTATATAAAAAGTGAAATCGATCAAATCGTCAAAGCCGCTAACGGTAGAACCGTGAAATGTATTATCGAAACCTGTTACTTAACAAAAGAAGAAATCGCAAAAGTATCAGAAATTGTTGCGACAACCAAAGCGAACTTTATAAAAACCTCTACTGGATTTGGAACAGGCGGCGCAACGGTTGAAGATGTCAAAATCATGAAAGAACATGGTCATGGTAAAGAAGTAAAAGCTTCCGGTGGGGTTCGTAATAAAACCGATTTTGAAGCAATGGTTGAAGCTGGCGCAACACGAATTGGTACTTCAAATGGGGTACAAATTATGAATGATAGTACTGGAAGTGGCTATTAATGAGTGTTGAACAACAGTATTTAATCGATCAAACTTTCAAGAAAATTGCAAAGTTTGATTTACTCAAGTTTGTATTTGATATGGTTCTTTATGTCGCTGGGGTTTTAGCGATTCTATTTATCCTCATTGGCCGTTTTGATTGGATCTATATGATTACCGTTCCATTCATGACCGCCATCTATTTGTTTGTTAAACATGCTTATCTTGTCAAACAGGTCAAGAAAACCATCTATAATCAATTTTATTTTATTGAAAACGCGCATCCAAAATTATCGCTTTACATCCCCATCATGGATAAAGCCAATAAGAAATTTTATTTAAAGCGTGCAGCGCTTTATATCCAAGGTGAGCAGTTAGCGATGGATGCTTTGAGACAAAAGACGTTTTCATCACTCCCTGATGAATCAATCACCATTCCTTATGGTGAAGAGTTTTACTTAACGTCCGTATCCCACGATGAAATCAATCAAATGATAATCTGTAATGGGACATTAATTGATACACCTTACCGTTTTATTGTTATATATGAATCAAATATCTTCAAGCGTTTATCATCGCTTGTCAAAATCGAAAATAAGGAAGTGTAAATCATGCCAACACCACATAATAGCGCTAATATCGGCGACATTGCAAAAACCGTTTTAATGCCTGGAGATCCATTAAGAGCCAAATACATTGCAGAAACATTTTTAGATAACCCCGTCTTATTCAATACGGTTAGAAACATGTATGGATATACAGGAACTTATAAAGGGAAAAAGATTTCAGTGATGGGATCTGGTATGGGAATGCCTTCCATCGGTATCTATTCATATGAATTATTTAGTTTTTATGGCGTAGAGAGAATCATTAGAATTGGTTCAGCAGGAGCCTATTCTAATGATCTAAAACTATTTGATGTTTTGCTTGTAACAGATGCATGGAGCGAATCACACTATGCAAAAGTTCAAAGCGGAACGAACAAACATGTTATCAAAGCTTCAAAACGGTTAAACAATCGTCTTGAAAAAGCAGCGATCAAACTTCAAATTCCAGTTCATAAAGGCCGTGTTCATTCGTCTGATGTTTTTTATCGCAATGATGGAACAAGTTTTACTGAACTTTTTGAGAGACAAAATTGTTTAGCAGTCGAAATGGAATCGTTTGCTTTATTCCATAATGCAGAAGTCTTAGGTAACCAAGCCGCCTGCTTATTAACCATCTCTGATTCTTTGGTAACAAAAGCAGAAACAACGGCTTTAGAGCGCGAAACCGCTTTTACGAACATGATGAAAATTGCGCTAGAAATGGCTGAATAATTGATTATATTTATAAATTAGATGTTTATGATGAATAAACATCTTTTCTATCAGAAAGGGTCCTATGTTTAAAATTGATCTATTACCGACCAAAAAATTTAAATCTACGCTCATTACGGTGCGACTCATCGCACCGTTTAAAAAGGAATCACTGAATTACCGGGCAATCTTACCGCAAGTCCTGGCATCTTCGACGAAAAAATATCGTTCAAAAGCGGGGATGACTAGAAGACTAGATTATTTATATGGAACGCAAATGAGTGTTTTTACATCAAAACTTGGGTTTGAATCAATCATCCATTTTCAAGTTCAATTCCCTTCTGATCGTTTTTTGCCAAATCAGGAGTCGTTATCTGAAGAAATCATTCAATTGATAAAACAAATAATCTTTCATCCTTTAACGTATAAAAATGTATTTTCTAAAAGCGCTGTTCAAGATGAAGTGAGACTTGTCAAAGAATCGCTTGAAGCTGAATATAATGATAAAGGGGATTATGCCTTTCAACAATTCAAAAAAATTATGTTTGAAAATGAACTGTATGCGTTGCGAAGTAAAGGCGATTATGAAACGCTTGATTTAGTGACGCCTGAATCACTTTGGACAGCTTATCAACACATGTTATACAATGATTCATTTCACGTATCAGTCGCTGGTGATTTCGATGAATCTAAAATTAGAAAACTTCTTAAAGATGCTTTTGATTATCAATGGGAAGAAAGCACACATCAATGGGTGGACACTGAAACGAAATTGATTACTCAAGTGAAATTTTTTCCTGAATACAATGACATTAAACAAGCCAAACTTTTTTTAGGGTATCGAACTAATATTCGCATTGATTCTAAGGAATATTTAGCGATGACTGTTTTCAATACTTTACTTGGAGATTCTGATCAAGCCAAGTTGTTCCGAACAATCCGTGAGGAACAACATTTATGTTACTATGTTTCAAGCTCATATGATTCTAATAAAGGAGCTTTATTTATCTCAATGGGTGTTGAACCGGGGAATGAAAATTTAGCGAGCAATTTAGCGAAAGATATCCTTGAAAGTCTTAAAAAAGGTGATTTCACTGAAGACGATTTAGCGTTCGCAAAATCATTTCAAATCAAAAGAATTCGTCAAAGAGATGATTCAATTTTATCTTTATCGGCGATGGATTTTTATTTTAGAAATCTATATGGGTTATCCTATGATACGAATAAACTGGTTCAATCCATTGATTCTATCTCAAAAGAAGATATCATCACCTGTGCGAATTCATTACAACTAGATACCTATTATTACTTGACGAGGAGGGATGATGAATGAAAAAATTTGTTTACCCTTCCGTCGATGAAATAATGTATGAACACGTTTTTGAAAATGGTTTAAAAATAGCGATATTACCTAAACCAGGGTTTTCAAAAACAGAAGTCAATCTCGCTGTTAAATTCGGCTCATTACATGAATCAGTTTTATTAAAAGATAGCATAGATCCCATTACTTTTCCCGCAGGTGTAGCCCATTTCATCGAACATTTGTTGTTTGAATCGGATGAATCGAATCCCACAGCCGCTTTCGCTCGAATTGGGGCTAGTGTTAATGCGTACACCACGTATGACCGAACGAACTATTA
>CAYIYY010000090.1:0-2617 GCA_964367605.1 uncultured Candidatus Izemoplasmatales bacterium
ATTCCAGACAATCCATTATCAGAGATTCAAAGTAATGTGGCTTTAATCAAAGAATTGATTTCTTTCTTTAAAAACAATTAACTAAAAGCACGCTTGGCGTGTTTTTCTTTTTATTTCGCCGATATTTTTGTTTACATTATTGGCAACAATTCACTCTTGACGTATAATAAATATATCAATACAAGGAGGATGAACTGATGAGAGAACTGAAAATTGCGGACCTGAACCGGTTTGCGGATTTAATTCCGATTCAAAAACTCGAAAAAATTGAACGCGGTTGGAGTGGTGATGATAAATATATTATTTATTCACCAAAAGGGAAGTTTTTGTTACGCGTATCAGACATCGCTATGCTCAAACGCAAAGCTAAAGAGATTAGTGTCATTGAATTAGTCAGCACCCTCAATGTCAACACCCCTAGATTTATTGAACTTCAAATGGTTGAAGATATGATATTAATGGTCTTAACATTCGTTGAAGGCGAAGATGCCATTCATGTCATTCCAACCTTGCCTCCCGCGACTCAATACCGATTAGGCTATCAAACGGGTCGGGTTTTATGGCAAATTCATCATTTAACGCATAATTTATATCAAGAATCTGATTTTTTAAAGATGAAAGACAAAATCTTAGCTCGGTTAGAACAATACGAGAAAAGCAGTTATTTTTCTAAGGAAGATGTCACCCCGTTGAAATACATTCGTGATAACATCGATGTTTTGAAAGACATGAATGTTCGTTTAAATCATGGTGATTATCATATTGGCAATATGATTATTGATGAATCTCAAAATATTGGGATTATCGACTTCAATCGTTTTGATTATGAAGACGCCATTAAAGATTTCACCAGTGTATTAACGTTTTCTAGAACTGCGTCCATTCCTTTTACAAGAGGAACACTCAATGGCTATTATCCAGATGGGATACCAAAACTTTTTTGGAAAAAAGTCAAAATCTATTTAGCGTATAATGCGATGTATTCGATTATATGGGCAGAACCTTATGGTGAGAGTGAAATCAATTTCATGTTAGCGAGAAAAGAAGAACTGTATCACGAATATGATTATTTCCAAAAAGAGAAACCTGACTGGGTCAAAGGATAATATGAACTTATATCATCAAATTTTAGCATTAAGAATGGAAAGACTCGGGTTTAATCGCCGGTTAGACCGAGATGAGTATCAAACGCTATTCCGATTTATGAGTCCCGTGACACCGATGTACTGGTCGATGCCTGGTAATCCGCCTGTGATTCAACATCGGGCGGATTTTTCTGATTTTCAATATAACGATAAATTAAGAAGCAGAAGAGAAATCGTTAAAGGCAGATTTCAAGGGGGTTCCGTCGGATACGTCTTTTTTGATGAACTAGAGCTGTTTATTGCATTATATAAAAAAGATTTAGGTAAAATAACTCCAAAAATGGATGAAATCATTTCCTTGATTGAACATGAAGGACCAATCAATGTCAAAGGCATGAAAGAAGTATTAGGCATGTATGTCAAAGACATTACGCCGATCTTGCATAAATTACAATTGGCGTTTATTGTTTTTGAAGATCAACGTAGTGTTGAGTGGGACCGGGGATGGTATGTCTTTGAAAGAGAATTTCCGGAGCTTGATTTCAACCGATATACGATGAATGAAGCTTTGAAAATAATCATCAAACGATGCCAAAAACTCTTGGTATGGTTTGATGTCAAGATGTTAGAAAATGTGTATAAACTGCCTAAAAAAATATTGCAAAATGCCATTGAGGAGTTAATTCATGAAAAAGAACTTCAAGATTTAGAAATCGAAGGGGTCAAAGGTTATATTTCTCTTCTGGATTATCATCAAATTCATCACCTTGATTTATCACAAACGTCAAATCAAATCTTTTGTATGAATAAAAATGATTATTATGTGAAAGCGATGGAACATCTATTGCAAAATGATTTTCCTAAAACAGATTATGAACCGATGTATTATTTATTACATCAAGGCGAGTTCATCGGAGCCGTATATGGAAAGTTTAGAATTAGACCTGATGAACTTGAAGATGTCATTCTTAAAAAAGACATTGAAAATATGTCTTTAAGAAAAGACGAAATCATCAAAGCGATTGGGAAAGTCGCTGATTATTCCGTCAGTCCATTAAAGCGATTTATGGGGGAAAAACGATGATACAATCTAAGCCTATTAAATATTCATTGCTTTATAAAGGGGCATTCATCGATGTGTGTGCAATTGGCATCTTTCTTAATTTTTTGTCTTTGGAACAACCCTTTTACATGACCCTGTCGTATTACACCATTTTAAGTAATCTCGCTTGCTTAATCTATATGACACTATTATTTATCCGTGAGTGGCGAGGACTTCCGATCACTCAAAAGTTGATTCGACTCAAAGGCGGATTCACCGTCATGATCTTTTTAACGTTTGTCATTTATCATTTTTTATTGCGTCCGGTTATTATCGAATACGGTACGGATTATGAAGTGTTTCAATTATCAGATATCCTCGTTCATTATCTTGCGCCATTGATGGTCTTCTTTGATTTTTTATTTTTTACTAAGCACAAACAGATTAAACGTTTTGATCCATTCTGGTGGTTATTAATTCCTTTAATTTA
>CAYIYY010000090.1:2717-5171 GCA_964367605.1 uncultured Candidatus Izemoplasmatales bacterium
GCATTCGTTTTTGTTTGATGAAAACACTTTTATGAGTAATAGCGTCATCCCTTTCGCTAATTAGGATTATAATGATAGTGAGGGATCATTATGAAAATAATCAAACAAATTTTTGTCATATTGTTATTTTATGTCTTAGGTGAAATCGTCGCATTAGGTATTCGGTTTGTTTTTCCGACCCTGTTTGTGCCTGGGACGATTATTGGGTTAGGGCTTTTACTCATCACCTTAGCATCCAAAAAATTAAAACTCATTCACGTCGATGATGTCGGTAGTTTCTTAACGGGCAATATGGCATTTTTCTTTATTCCTGCAGCGGTTTCAGTCTTAGAATACATGGATTTGCTTAAAAATAGTTTTATTAAAATTATCATTATCATCGTGATTTCAATTATCTTTAGTTTCTTTATGGTCGCATTGTCGATTAAAGGAACTTTGTATTTACAAAATAAATGGTTATCGCATCGAGCAAAGAAAAGAAGTGATGACCATGCGTGAGATATTATCTTCTCAAGCGTTTGGTATTATGCTAACGCTGCTATTTTATTTGTTTGGTGGTTGGCTTTATAAGAAAACCAAATTTCCTTTCTTTAGTCCTTTGTTAGTGGCGACGTTATTATTGATGGGTTATATTTTAATCGCTGATATCAATATGGCTTCTTTCTTAACCGATTTATCTGGCATTCATTTGTTTTTAGGTCCGTTGATTGTCTCTTTAGCGGTTCCTATTGTCAAACAATTCGAATTAATTAAGAAAAATATATTACCGATTGTCATCGGTTCTATTGTAGGCGCATTGACGTCAATCATCGCTGTTTATGTGTTAGGCGCTTGGTTCAACATTGATCAAGAAATATTGTATTCAATCATTCCAAAAGCATCCACGACTCCTATCGCGATTGAGGTTTCTGAACAAATTGGTGGGATTCGGGCGATTACGGTCGCAGTCGTTGTGATGACAGCGGTCATTGGGGCGGTCATTGTGCCGATTTTGGTTAAACTATTTAAAATCAAAGATCCACGAATTATCGGGATGGGTCTAGGGACGACTTCACAAGCTGTTGGTACAGCAAAAGCCTTAGAAATCGATCCGACCGCAGGTGCTATTTCTGGTGTGGCTTTAGTCTTTACAGGAATCGCAACGGCGATTATTGCTTTATTTATTCATTAATCAAACGTCGAAAGACGTTTTTTTTCTTGAGTAATATTTTAATCACTGGTACAATAGTGCATGATATGAGGTGGTATTATGAAACTATCGAAACCCGAGTGGGGTCTCATTGGCGTGACGGCGATTTACTTAATCATTTCACCCTTTGTTTTCATTGTCGTAGGAAATTTCTTACACTTCTTTTTAATTTGGAATATGATATTGGCGATGATACCTTTTTTTATCGCAAAAATAGTCATCCTATTACCTGATCAAAAGAAATGGATTAAAATTGGACTCATGATTTTATGGCTTTTATTCTTACCCAATGCTTTTTACATGATTACCGATTTAATTTATTTATCCAATCATGTTTATATCTTTCAAGAGCATATTTATGCGAATGTGGTTTATTTTGATGATTTAGTCCCGTGGTTAGCGTTGTTTCATATCTTTTTAGGGGTCATTATATCGCTTATTTGGGGTTATCACGCACTTTCTATGATGGAGGGTGTTGGAATCAAGGTTTTGAGTAGAAAGCTTGTGAATGGGCTCATAATCGCAATATTGTTCATCTCTAGTGTTGGGATTTATATTGGCAGGTTCTTTCGGTATAATTCTTGGAATTTATTCAGTGTCATTGATATCTTTAAAGATTTGATTGAATCGTTAAGTTTTGACATGATTTTCTTTATTTTAGGCTATACGATTGTCTTGATAACCTTGTATATGATATTAAAAGTGATAAAGAAATTAGATTCATATATAGAAAAATAAACGAGACAACACTTGATTTTGGGTGTTGTTTTCTTTTTGAGCGTTTGACTTGAATAAAAAGTTAGACAGCATATACTAAAGGTAAATGAGGTGTTAATATGAAAATAAAAATAGCGATGATTGTGGTTTTAATGGGGATAACACTAGCGATGACGGGATGTGCAGTTACAACAACGACAGAAGGCACATCTTCAACGACTGTGACGACTTCGACTACGACGACTGTCTCAACTCAAAGAGTATTTACATTAGCAGAATTAGCAACTTATGATGGTGATGGTGGAACAACCGCCTATATCGCTGTCAATGGAACGGTATATGATGTAACCAACGTTGATGAATGGGAAAATGGATGGCATAAAGGCGTTCATTTGGCTGGTACAGATGCGACGACTGCTTTTGCCGGCAGCCCTCATAGTGCTAGTTTATTAGCGACATTAACCATTGTTGGAATCTTAGCAGATTAATTTCTTTTACCTCCAATATCAATAACGCGCAGGGAAGTCTAGTATCGAAAGATACTGGAC
>CAYIYY010000091.1:0-5167 GCA_964367605.1 uncultured Candidatus Izemoplasmatales bacterium
GGTTACACCAATGCTGGTAAATCAACCATGCTAAATAAATTACTTGAATTTTCTACTCAAAATTCTGAAAAATACGTGTTTGAGAAAGATATGTTGTTCGCAACATTAGAAACGTCAACGAGAAACATAACCTTAACTAACAAACATCAGTTTTTAGTGACCGACACGGTTGGATTCATCTCAAAACTACCGCATCATTTAATCGAAGCTTTTAAATCAACATTAGAAGAAATAACTGAAGCTTCATTAATCCTTCATGTCATTGATGCAGCAAACGAAGAATGTGTTCAACAAATGGAAGTTGTTGAAGAGGTATTAACCAAATTAGGTGCAAGCGATATCCCAACGATCTATGTTTTTAACAAAATCGATTTGGTTAAAGAAAAACAAATCTTTGATAAACATCCTCAGATTTCTGTTTCTGCAGTAACTGGTGAAGGCATGAAAGAACTCGTAGAATTAATTGACTCGACTCTTTATAATAAAATGCATCATGTCAAAATGCTGTTACCTTTTGATAAAGGAAATATCTATGGTTTTTTAAGAGAAAATGCACATATTAAAGCAACCGTTTATGAGGCTGATGGTATCCATTTAGATGTTGAGTTATCTGATTATCATTTGAAACTCTATCAAGAATATGTGATTGAAAATGGCAAGAAAGATTAACTAAATTAAAATAAAAAGTTGTTAAATTCCTGAATGGAATAACTAACAACTTTTTTTATTTATAGATGTTTTTTGATGGCTTCAGCGGTAAGAATGGCACATTCTTTATAACCACTTTCGGTTAGGTGTAACATATCAGGACATTTAAAATACATGGGACAGCTTAACATTCTTGAGTACATGTCATTAATTTGAACATTTTCTTTCTTCATCAATGATTCGGCTGCTTTATTATAATCGATGACCCACTCATTTTTATAGTTAATTGATGCTTTCGTTCCAGTATTATCATTGCTTGATCCATCTGAATAAATCGGAACGGTATTTGCGAAGATTGGAATTGCCTTTTGTTTTTTAATATATGTAACGATCTTTTTTAATCCAGCAATATATTCAGGAATAGGATTTAACGCTTCTTCACAAGGGGGTTCGATATTCATATCCCAATAACCATTATTGAAATGGACAATATCAAAATGGCCATGAATGCGAAACATCTGATTAAGTTGCCAGTAATTATATTGGACAAATCTTCCATTATCATCGGCCCAATAAATGACTTCGCATTCCTCTTTTAATAATTCTTTAACGTAATCTTGATATCCAATTCTGATAGAATCACCTAGCAATAATACTCTTTTCATATTATTTCCACCTTATCTTCATGACTGTTTAGTCAACAATTTATCTTTTATTTGCAACTTGAAATACGATTCATCAATCACTTAAAAATGTTGTTAGGTGGATAATTTTTATACCTTCAATTATACCAACATCTTTATAATCATAAGTAACTACTATTCTTTCGTAATTGTCTCTTACAATGAGTAGATTATCCGTTTCTCTTGTGCTATTTTCTGGTAAGCTTAAGGTAACCTGAACGTACTGAACGCGGTCCTCTTTAAAACAAACAAAATCAATCTCTAAATCATCATATTTTCCGACAAAAACATTCCATCCATCTTTGATTAATTTTAGATAGACAACATTTTCTATCATCGAACCTAAATTACTATTCATACGGCCAAGCATAATATTTTTCAATCCTAGATCCACAACATAATACTTTCCTAATGTTTTAAGATGTTCTTTACCTCGAATATCATATCGAGTGGCCTTGTAAAAAATAAAGGCATTTTCTAATAATTGCAAGTACTTATTGATTGTTTCAGGTTTTACAATTTGATTCAGAGATTTAAAATAGTTTGATATTTTTGAACTTGAGATTGGATTTCCAATATTATCAAGCAAATATAAAGACAGTTTCATAAGTACGTCGATTTGAGTAATATTTCCTCTAATTGATACGTCTTTTAATAAAATGCTATTGTAAATCCCTTTTAATATATCACTTTTCATCTGTTCATCTTCAGTTAAAACAACCGAAGGAAACCCACCATATTTTAAGTATTTTTGAAGATATTTGTCAATATTTTCTTCATATGAAAAATCATTGAGTTCACTTAATGATAAGGGATAGACTTTAATCTCTACGTATCTTCCTGATAAGTAAGTAGCAAGTTCACCTGACAATATATTTGCGTTTGACCCCGTGAGGTATATATCACAATTGTAAGCTACTCTAAGTCCGTTGATTAATTTTTGCCAATCGGTAACTTCAGCAATTTCATCAAATAAAAAGTATACTTTCTCATCAGTATTAATTTGGGATTTGATATACTCATATAGCATATCTGCTGTTTGAATACTAAAAGTATCAGGATGCTCAAAATTTAAGTAAATTATTTTTTTGTTTTGTTGATGAAGATGATTTTGTAGCATTTTTAGTAAAAAAGATTTACCTGATCTTCTAACACCAGTAATTGCTTTCACAAACTCTGTATCTAAGTATCGTATCAATTGATCTAAGTAATAATCTCTAATCTTCATAATGAACATCTCCTTGAGTATGATTATATTTCTTTTTTTGCCTTTTGTAAAGCATAATTATATTATTTTATATTTTTTGCCCTTAAAAGAGTATAACTTTTATAGTGTTGATAACATTTGTTGATCTTTTTAGAAAACATTGGATCAAAAAATCCGATTCTCAAAAAATGAATCGGATTAAATAATGTGCAAATGTAAAAGTTTTATCATAAGCTAACTTTCTAATTATCAACCAAAAATAGTTAATTCATCTTTCATAAGTAATTCAAAATATGATTTAACAATAAAACGAATTTCTTCTGCTGTTTTTGCTTGCATGATTTGATTTTTGACTTGAGTAGAATGCTTCAAACCTTTTAAATACCAAGCGGTATGTCCTCTCATTTCAAGCACAGCGACTTTCTCGCCACGATCTTTCATTAACTGATCAAGGTGTTTGTAGATATAACTTTCTTTTTCACTTAATGAGATCTCTTTATCATAATGACCGGTTTCTAAATAATCGATGACTTGTTTAACAAGCCATGGATTTCCTAAGATTCCTCTTCCAATCATGACCGCGTCACATCCGGTTTCATCAAGCATTCTTTTTGCGTCTTCTGGTGTATGAATATCACCGTTTCCAATCACAGGGACATTGACAGCTTCTTTAACCGCTTTGATAATGGACCAATCGGATTTTCCTTCATACATTTGTGTTCTTGTTCTCGGATGAACCGCGATCGCACTTGCACCAGCTTTAGCAGCGTTTTTAGCAACTTCTACGGCAGTAATGTTATCATAGTCCCAACCACTTCTAATTTTTACAGTGACCGGTTTTTTCACTTGATCAACAATCGTTTTAACAAGGTTGTACACTTTTTCTGGTTCTTTCATTAATTTAGCACCAGCATCACTTTTTGTGACCTTTGGAACAGGACAACCCATATTAATATCAATGATATCAGCGTTTGTTTCTTGGTCGACGATAATCGCTGCTTGAACCATACTTTCAATGTCACCACCAAAGATTTGTAAACTAATGGGTTTTTCATCTAGATCAACCCTTAACATTTCTCTCGTGCGAACATTATTATGACCTAATCCTTTATCTGAAACCATTTCAGTATAAATTAGACCAGCGCCAAACTCTTTTGCTATTTTTCTAAAAGCAGGATTCGTAACTCCTGCCATCGGGGCGACGACTACCTGATTTTTAAGTTCTACATTTCCAATATACCATTTCATATATTTCACCATACCGTTCGCAACAATTATATTATAAACCCTTACGAAACACAATTGAAACCAATTATGATTTCATATGTTATAATATTCTTCGGAGTGTGAATGACATGGTAGATTATTTAGTAAAAGCGTATGCTTTTGACGGAACCGTCAGAATTTATGCCGCAAAAACAACCGATTTAGTTGAAGAAGCAAGACAAATACATGATACTTGGCCAGCAGCGACCGCTGCTTTTGGTAAAGCATTAACGGGAACCATTATCATGGGAGCGATGTATAAAGACGATCAAAACTTAACGATTCGAATTGATGGTTCAGGCCCTATTGGCGGTATTGTCACAACGACAAATGCTAATGGTGAAGTCCGTGGTTATGTTGGTAATCCCCATATCCACGCTTCAACCAATGATGATAAACTCGCTGACGCTTATGCGGTTGGTAATGATGGATTTATCCACGTAACCAAAGACTTAAATGTTAGAAATATCTTTACATCTAGTTCTGAAATAAGAACCGGAGAGATTGCACAAGATTTAGCGTATTACTTTACGATGAGTGAACAAATTCCTTCAGCCGTCGGTTTAGGTGTTTTGATTAATGAAATGAATGAAGCGAAAGCAGCGGGAGGATTTATTCTTCAAGTCATGCCCGGCGCAAAACCAGAAACGTTAGATGAAATTGAAAAAAATATTCAAGCGATGCGACCTGTCAGCGAATTAATCAAGGAAGATTATACGCCAGAAATGATAATTAACGAAATCACAAAAGGAAAGCATCAATTCATTGAGACAATGAGTCTTCACTATGCTTGTGATTGTTCAAGAGAACGATTCTCTAAAGGACTCATTGCGTTAGGAAAAGCAGAAATCGAAAAATTGATTTCTGAAAAAGAACCTGTTGAAACGGTATGTCACTTCTGTAATAAAAAATATGATTTTTCTGAAGACGACTTAAAAGAGTTGCTTCAATCCGCAAAATAAATAAAGAAAATGGTAAACCAGCGACGGTTTACCATTTTTAATTAGATCATTTTTATATAGCGTTTGATTTCCCATTCAGTGACTGTGGTTCTAAAATCGTCCCACTCATGTTTCTTAAGCTCAACGAACTTATTATAAATGTGAGAACCTAATGCTTCTTTAACCACTTCATCTTCTCCTAAAGCTTTAATCGCTTCATAAAGATTATCTGGTAAATTTTTAACACCTAATGCTTTTCTTTCTTCTGGTGTCTTTTCAAATAGATTTTCATTGACAGGTCCAATGAGTGGTATATTATTCTCAATGCCATCAAGACCACTTGCGAGTAATACAGCCATTGCTAAATAAGGATTGGTAGAGGCATCAACACTTCTAACTTCAGTTCTTGTTGTTCTACCTCT
>CAYIYY010000092.1:0-1450 GCA_964367605.1 uncultured Candidatus Izemoplasmatales bacterium
TAATGATGGTGTCGGCATTAGAATTGTTTTACCGCAAATGACGGAAGAACGCCGTAAAGAATCGGTTAAAGCGATTCATAAAATGTCTGAAGATAATAAAGTAGCGATTCGTAATGTTCGAAGAGATGCCATTACGGACATCAAAAAGTTAGAAAAAGATAAAAAATTATCGGAAGATGATTCAGTTTATTGGCAAGATGAAGTCCAAAAATTAACGGATAAATTCATTGCTAAAATCGATCATGCGTTCCATGAAAAAGAAGCTGAAATAATGCATATATAAGACTAGTTTCCTAGTCTTATTTTTTTCATCGTTTTTTCTAAGATAGAAAAATGATGAAGAATAGTGTATAATTGATTTGATATGGATGAGGTGCATACAATGTTCTTAAAAAAACCAAAAACAATCACAATTCCAAAACATTTAGCCATTATACTAGATGGTAATGGTCGTTGGGCTCAAGCGAGAGGACTTTCGAGAACGCAAGGCCATCAAGTCGGCATTGAAAATATCCGAAAAGTGGCATTAATTTGTCAATCCATGGGGGTTAAAGCCCTTTCTGTTTATGCGTTTTCAACAGAAAACTGGAATCGCCCAAAAAGTGAAGTCGATTACTTAATGACACTTCCCAGTGAGTTTGAAAAGAAATTCTCTTCTGATTTTGAAAAGTATGATATCAAGGTCATGTTTAGTGGAAGAAAATCCAAACTGTCTTCAGAGAACTTAGAGATATTAGAACGTATAACTTCCTTATCGAAGGATCGTCAGGGATTAATCTTAAATATCTGTTTTGATTATGGTTCATACACCGAAATTACAGAAGCAGTTCAAACCATTGCTTTGGATGTTAAAAAGGGTGTTTTAGAACCAGAGGACATCACTCAAGACATGATATCGAATCATTTATATACCAAAGATTTACCGCCGCTTGATCTTCTTATTAGAACATCAGGAGAATTAAGATTATCAAATTTCTTGCTTTGGCAAGCGGCGTATGCGGAGTTTTACTTCACAAAAGTACACTGGCCTGCTTTTGGCAAAGCAGAATTAATCAAAGCATTTGAGTCTTATTCGAGTCGAAATCGTCGTTTTGGAGCCATTAAGGGGTGAGGATATGAATCAACGGTTTAAAACTGCTTTATTGATGGCAGTTGTGATGATTCCAATTTTGATTTTTGGACATCATTATTATATCTTTACAGGCTTTTGTTTGGCTCTATCGATTGGTGCGAGTATTGAATTTAGAAATATGCTTTCAAAGCATCATTTATTGCCAAAGTGGATTGATCTATTGACCATCTTATTAAGTGCACTATTCTTCTTAATGATCTTAGGAATCTCAAGTTATGGCATTCATCCAATCTATTTATTACTCCTCCTCATTGGTTTAATGCTCATCTATTCCGTGATGATGGTCTTTATCGATGAATTTACTTATACCGATTTTGG
>CAYIYY010000092.1:1550-5163 GCA_964367605.1 uncultured Candidatus Izemoplasmatales bacterium
TTTGGGACAATCTTTGGTTATTTCTTTAATGCCTTTGGGGAAAACTATTCCTTATATATATATATCATCGTTTCAGCTTTGTTATCAATCATTGGTCAAATCGGTGATTTAGTGGCTTCTAAGTTTAAACGTGCCCACGAAATTAAAGATTACTCGAATCTTTTTCCCGGTCATGGTGGGATATTAGACCGTTTTGATTCATCGATGTTTGCGGCAATTCATTTGCTATTTATCTTGATTTTATTAGGAACCCTCTAATATGAAAGAACTTTATTTATTAGGAGCGACCGGCTCCATTGGAACACAAGTTTTAGATATCGTAAAACAAAATCTAGATGAATTTAAAGTCGTGACGATGACTGCGAATCATCGAATCGAAGCTTTAAAACATTTAATCAATGAGTTCAAACCAGAGTTTGTTAGTGTTGGCCTAGAAAGTGATGCTATCGCTTTACAAAAAGAGTACCCCCATTTAGAAGTAGGGTATGGCCCAAGTGGATTGATGAAGGCTTCGACTTATCATTCCGATCATTTAGACACTTTGTTAGTCAATGCACTTGTTGGCATTAGCGGATTACTTCCCACGGTTGAAGCCATCAAAATAAAACGCGATATTGCTTTAGCTAACAAAGAGACGTTAGTTGTGGCTGGCGATATCATTAATCAATTACTTCAAGAATATCAAGTCAACCTTTATCCCATTGATTCAGAACATTCTGCCATTTGGCAATGCTTAAATGGGGAAGATTCGAAATCAATTCATAAGTTAATCATCACCGCAAGCGGTGGAACCTTTAGAGATTACTTGCGTAGTCACTTACAAACCGTGACCGTTGAAGAGGCTTTAAAACATCCTAATTGGTCCATGGGAAACAAGATTACCATCGATTCTGCGACGATGATGAATAAAGGCTTTGAAGTGATTGAAGCTTATCATTTATTTCATGTGTTGCCTCATCAAATCGAAACCATTATTCACCGTGAAAGTATTGTTCATTCCATGGTAGAATTTAATGATCATTCCATCATTGCTCAGTTGTCAGATCATGATATGCGGTTGCCGATTTCTTATGCCTTATTTTATCCAAAAAGAGTTTCCAATCCCGTTCGTTCATTGAACTTAGTGAAACTCGGAAAATTATCTTTTGAAGAAGTCAGTTTCGACCGATATCCTTGTTTAAGCTATGCCTACCAGGCTTTAAATAAAGGTGGAAATGCATGTGCCATTTTAAATGCGGCGAATGAAGCAGCAGTTGACTTATTCTTAAAATATCAAATCGATTTTCTTTCGATAGAAACGATTATTAAAGAAGCTTTAGACACAACGCCTTGGATTGAAAAACCAACGTTAATGCAGTTGATCAATACCGATGAAGCGGTTAAAAAAATAATTTATCAACGTTACAAGAAGGGTTAGGAATTAATATGGGAATATTATCAGTGCTTGGAAATATTTTGCTGTTTGTTTTAGTTTTATCAATCGTTATTTGTATTCATGAATTAGGTCACTTTTATTTTGCGAAGAAAGCTGGCATTCTTTGTCATGAATTTTCTTTTGGTATGGGGCCAAGAATTTGGAGTAAGAAAAAAGGCGAAACAACATTCTCAATCCGTGCTTTTCCTTTTGGTGGGTTCGTGTCCATGTCAGGAGAAGAAATCAATAAAGAGATGGTGAACGTTGGCGATACCGTTAAACTGATGTTTGATGAACTAGGCCATGTCAAACGCATCATATTAAAACCAAAAGCGAATGCTTACGCAGACATCGAAAATACAGTTGTTGAAAAAATTGATTTATGGGGTGAAAATATGTCACCACTTTATATCAATGATTATCCTGTTCGTCGTGATGCTTTCTATATGATGGATGGTGTTGATATGCAAATCGCACCTCAAGAACGAAACTTTAACTCTAAAAACAAACGCCAACGTTTTATGGTCACTGTCGCTGGTGCGATGATGAATATCATTTTAGCATTTGTTGTTTTCTTAATTATTGCGATGGCTTGGGGCGTTGCTGATCCTTCATCGACCGTTATTAGTGATATTACTATTGATACCCCTGCTTACTCAATTCTAGAGCCAAATGATAAGATTATTGCGATTAATGGCATTCAAATCTTTTCTTGGAGTGAAGATAACAACTTAGCTTCCGTTAATACGGAGTTAGCTAAATACACCACTGAAGACATCATATTCACCGTTGAAAGAAATGGCGTCATCATGGTATTAGAACCCATCCAAAAACAATTTTTGTTTTATAGTTTAGGATTTGCAAGTCTTGTAGGCACAACTGATTTAATTATCGGGACCCCTTTATATAAGACGACTGAATTAAAAGCTGGCGACAAAATTGTTTCAATCGACGGTGTTACTTTTGCCAACTGGCAAGAAGTCATTGATTTTTCAATGACGTATGAAGGTTCTACAGAAGAAGACCCCACAACAATTATTGTTGACCGTCAAGGTGAATTATTAACCTTTAATTATATTGCTTATAATGAAGAGACGTTATCAGCAATGGGTCAAACAGATTTTTATGCGAGAGTTGGTATCACAGGTTCAACAAAATTTTCATTCTTTGGATCTTTTAAATCAGCGATGATTAGTTTATACAATTCTTCGATTTCTATTTACGCTACTCTAGGTCTTCTATTTACGAGTGATCAAGTAGGCGTTGGAGATTTGTCAGGATTCATCGGTATTTATTCAATAACTTCAGAGGCAGCCAAAGACGGATTAAGAAGTTTATTATCTTGGGTCGGATTATTGTCTGTTAACTTAGGAATTGTCAATTTACTTCCCATTCCTGCTTTAGATGGTGGAAGACTCGCATTTATTGCTTATGAGGCGGTTACGAAGAGAAAACCCAATCAAAAAGTCGAAAATCTTCTTCATACCATTGTCTTATTCCTCTTGTTAGGGTTAATGGTCTTCATCACCTATAAAGATATTTTAAGACTCTTTTAATTAAATCGATCAAGACTGGCAGATTTTATGCCAGTCTTTTTTAACTTCAAAGCTTTTTCTATGGCTAAAGATGGGTATTGATAGAGATTTTAACGTTATTTTAAAAAAGTTTAAAAAAGTGTGATTTTCCTGGTAATTTTTAGTTGACACTACCTTTGAGGTATGATAGAATATAAAAGCGCGTGACGAGAGAGTCAAGCGTACAGGTCTTTGAAAACTGAACAGAAAACAAGTACAATAAAAAAACTTCGATTAAAAGAATGAGTTAGAAAACAATTCATAAAACAAATGGAGAGTTTGATCCTGGCTCAGGATAAACGCTGGCGGCATGCCTAATACATGCAAGTCGAACGAACATAGTAATATGTTAGTGGCGAACGGGTGAGTAACACGTAAGTAACCAACCTTCAAGACGAGGATAACCACTGGAAACGGTAGCTAAAACTGGATAGGATATCTTATCATAAGATGGGATATTTAAAAGCGCTGAAAGGCGCTACTTGAAGCTGGGCTTGCGGCGCATTAGATAGTTGGTGAGGTAACGGCCCACCAAGTCAACGATGCGTAGCAGCGCTGAGAGGCGGAACTGCCACACTGGGACTGAGACACGGCCCAGACTCCTACGGGAGGCAGCAGTAGGGAA
>CAYIYY010000093.1:0-5122 GCA_964367605.1 uncultured Candidatus Izemoplasmatales bacterium
GACATCTGTATTATTAAATATCAATGCGGAAATCTGATGCACTAATACAGCTTTTCTCTGTCCAATTGCCTCATAATCTGGTTCAACAGACAAATCCAACCATTTATAGTTTTTTCTCATATAAAAGGTAATAATAACCATCTGGAGAAAACTATAAATAAAATATGATGTCTGAATTGCGACTATATTAAATCCACTGACAAGCAAAAAGGCTTTTGTTAAACTTGTTCCTATTGTTTGTACTGTGGTTGCAATTGTCGAAATATAACTTTTTCCTTCAGCCTGAAGAAGTATTCTGTATTTTCCTTGGAAGAAATAGCTAATTGCTCCTGATGCTCCAGTTAAAAAAACAACTATAAAAATATGCAAAGTTTTGGTATAATGAATACATGCAAAAGAGGTTATAGACATGAGTGAAAAGATCAAAGAAAATTATAACGCCCAGACAATCCAAATCCTTGAAGGTCTTGAAGCTGTCAGAAAACGCCCAGGTATGTATGTTGGCTCTACGGATTCTCGTGGACTTCATCATTTAGTCTGGGAAATTGTCGACAACTCAATCGATGAAATGCTTGCTGGATTTGGGTCAAACATTAAAGTGACCATTAAAGAAGATAACTCTGTCATTGTATCTGATGATGGCCGAGGTATGCCTGTTGATATGCATTCATCAGGGATTAGTGCCGTTGAAGTTATTTTTACAAAACTTCACGCAGGTGGTAAATTTGGTGCTCAAGGCGGCGCTTATAAGGTCAGTGGTGGGCTTCATGGTGTGGGTGCTTCTGTCGTTAATGCATTGTCTGAGTTTTTAGAAGTCACCGTCCATCGTGATGGATTAATGTATCAAATGCGCTTTGAAAAAGGCGGTAAAAAAGTTAAAGAATTAATGGCTATTGGTGAAACGAAAAAAAATGGAACTGAAGTTTGGTTTAAACCTGACGCTTCCATTTTTTCATCAACGCTTTTTAATTATGCTATTTTAGAAGAAAGACTTCGCGAAAGTGCATTTTTAATCAAAGGTCTTAAAATGCAACTAGTGGATGAGCGCAGTAAACAAAAGGCAACATTTCTATACGAAGATGGCGTAAAAGCTTATGTCGATTTTCTTAATCAACAAAAAGCAGTGATTCATCCAGCAGAGTATTTTGATGGAAAATCGTCTGATATGGAAGTTGAAGTAGCGTTCCAATATGCCAAATCATTCAGCGAAAATTTAATTTCATTTGTGAATAACGTAAGAACTAAAGATGGCGGGACCCATGAAACTGGATTTAAATCAGCTTTTACCAAGGTCTTTAATGATTATGGTAAGAAACTGAGTCTTTTAAAAGCTAATGACGAGGGATTAGAAGGCGCCGATATCCGTGAAGGATTAACGGCGGTTGTTTCGATTAGAATCCCAGAAAACCTTTTGCAATTTGAAGGACAAACTAAGAATAAACTCGGTTCTCCTGAAGCAAGATCAGCAGTCGAAACCGTCGTCATTGATCAATTGTCGATTTTTATGACTGAAAATCCACAAGTTGGATCAGAACTCATTGAAAAAGCATTGAATGCAAGAAACGCCCGTGAAGCGGCAAGAAAAGCAAGAGAAGATGCGAGACTCGTAAAAAAGGTTTCAAAAACAGAAACCATTCTCTCAGGTAAATTATCACCTGCGACATCTAAAAATCCGAAGATTAACGAACTTTTCTTGGTGGAAGGTGATTCTGCTGGCGGTTCAGCGAAACAAGGCCGTGATCGCCGTTTTCAAGCGATTTTGCCTTTACGAGGTAAAGTCATTAACTCTGAGAAACAAAAAATGGAAGATGTTCTAAAAAATGAAGAAATCGCAACCATTATCTCAACGATTGGTGCAGGCCTTGGGTCTGATTTCAATAATGCGAAATCAAACTATAATAAAGTCATTATTATGACCGACGCCGATACAGATGGCGCGCATATTCAAGTACTTTTGATTACTTTCTTTTTTAGATATATGCGTCCTTTAGTTGAAGCGGGTAAACTATATATTGCTTTACCACCCCTTTATAAAATTACGAAATTAGGAAAAAAAGAAGAAGTTAAGTATGCTTGGGATGAAGAGGACCGAGAAAGTATTTGCAGAGCATATAAAACTTATAATATCCAAAGATATAAAGGTCTTGGTGAAATGAATGCCCCACAATTATGGGAAACAACCATGGATCCTACCACTCGGACATTAATTAAAGTCACGATTGAAGATATGGCAGACGCTGAACAAAGAATACGTGTGTTAATGGGTGATGACGTCGAACCTAGAAAAGAATGGATTGATTCAAACGTATCTTTTGCCTCTGAAGACGATTTTAAAATCAAGGGGGCGGAATAATGGCACAAACTACTAAAAAGAAGATTGAAGCCTTCGTCGAAGAAAAAATCAGAAGTGAAAACCTAGAGACCATCATCGGTGATCGTTTTGGTAAATATTCGAAATATATCATTCAAGATCGTGCATTACCAGACGTTCGTGACGGGTTAAAACCAGTACAAAGACGAATTCTTTTTGCGATGAACCAACTCGGAATGGGCTCTGACAAACCTTTTAAAAAATCCGCGCGTATCGTCGGTGAAGTCATCGGTAAATATCATCCTCATGGAGATTCATCAGTTTATGACGCCATGGTGCGCTTAAGCCAACCATGGAAAATGGGAACTTTACTCATTGACATGCACGGTAATAATGGATCTATCGACGGTGATTCAGCGGCCGCTATGCGTTACACCGAAGCGAGATTATCTCCATTCGCTGAAGCATTGCTTCAAGACATTGACAAAAAGACCATCAACTTTGTCCCCAATTTTGATGATGAAGAATATGAACCAGTCGTTTTACCTGCGAAATTTCCCAATTTATTAGTTAATGGCTCTATGGGTATGGCAACGGGTTATGCGACGAACATTCCGCCTCATAATCTCAATGAGGTCATAGAAGCGACGATTTACCGGATTGATCATCAAGATTCATCCGTTGATGATTTAATGCAATTCATCAAAGGTCCGGATTTCCCTACGGGTGGAATTGCGACTGGAACAGATGAAATTAGAAAAGCGTTCTTAACGGGTAAGGGAAGAATCGTCATGAAATCACGTGTCGAAGTGAGTGATACGTTATTATTAGTGACTGAGATTCCTTATGAAGTTAATAAGGCGGACTTAGTCCGTAAAATTGATGAAATTCGATTAAAAAAGAAAATCGACGGTATCGTTGAAGTTCGTGATGAATCGGACCGAGAAGGCTTAAGAATCGCCATTGAAATCACCAAAGGCATTAATTCAGAAATCGTTTTAGCCTATTTAGAAAAAACCACCGAATTATCGATGTCTTTTAATTATAATATGGTTGCGATTAATAATAAATCACCGAAGCAAATGGGGATCTTAGAAATCCTTGATAGTTATATCATTCACCAAAAAGAAGTCATTCGTAATCGCTCCTATTTTGAATTAACAAAAGCGGAAAAACGGAAACATATCGTTGAAGGCTTTTTGAAGATGGTTGATATATTAGATGAAGTCATCGAAGTCATTCGTCATTCAACGGGCAAAAAAGACGCCATGAAAAATTTGATAGAGATGTTTGAATTTTCAGAACCTCAAGCTGAAGCGATTGTCACATTGCAATTGTACCGATTATCAACAACTGACGTTGAAGAAATGCGACAAGAAGCACTCGACTTATCAAGATTGATTGCCATCTTGCAAAGAATCTTGAAAAACGAGAAAGAACTTGAAAATGTCATTAAAAAAGAATTAAAAGCATTTTCAGAAAAATATCCGGTTTCAAGAAGAACTGAAATCGTTGACACCTACGAAAAAGTCGCTATTTCTGAACAAGATTTAATTCAACATGAAAATGTGATTGTTGCGATGACAAGAGACGGTTATTTAAAACGGTCTTCGATTAAGAGCGTGTTAGCAACCGTCAATGGTGATAACGGTTTAAAACAAGACGATATAATCATTAAACAATTGGAAATTTCGACGAAATCAACTTTATTGATTTTTACAAATCTAGGAAATTACGCTTACTTACCTGTTTATAAGATACCGGATAAAAAATGGAAAGAAATCGGTGAGTATTTAGGGTCGTTCGTCACTTTAAGAAAAGATGAAACCGTCGTTGATTTCTTAGTGATCGATAATTTTGATGATAATTCTACCATTTTAGTCGCGAATTTAGAAGGTTCAATCAAGCAAGTTGCCTTAAAAGATTTTGTTCAACAACGCATCAACAAAACGTATTCAACGATGCCTTGTTCAACGATTAATCCGCTTGTATCGGTTGACCTATCCTATGTATATGACACCGATGTGATTGTTGTATCAAAAAATGGTTATATCTTGAAATATCCAATCTCAGAAGTTCCTACCCTCGGTCAAAGTGCTCGGGGTGTCAAAGGCATGAATTTAAGAGAAGATGAACTCGTTTCCGCTGTCTTTACGACTTCCACATCCAAAGATGAATTGTTACTATTAACGAACCGGGGAGCCATTAAAAGAGAGTTCATTGGCAATATGGAAGCGGGACACCGTCCAGCAAAGGGGAAATTATATTTAAAGAGTGTTAAAACGAACCCTTATGAGTTTGTCAGTGCTGTCTCACAAAACATCTTCTATATTAAAGATTTTATCAAAATAAGAATAGAAACCGAGAATGGATATCTATCGATTCTTGGTAGTGATCTTAAACCCGACAAATATGAACACGGTATTCCTTATCTCGATAAAGACATTGTTCCAAAAGCTATCAGAATCGAAGAAATCGATTCGGTCACGATTGAAAAGATCATGAACAAACTATCAAAAGAACGTAATTCAGAAAACGGTGTGATTGAGTCTAGTGATGAAATACCCACTTCAACTGAAGAATCACCTGAAGAAGATATCGATATTCCGCCGCTTGAAGAAGATAATTCTGTTCTATGGGAATTAGAAAAAATTCTCAATACCAACTTATCAAAAGATGAAGATGAAGAAGAGGAAGATGACAATGAAACTGTCATCCAACAAACGTTGTTCTAAATCATCATGAAACCCTCAAATTGAACTTAATTATTTTATGCTATAATTATTTTTGTATCATGAACAAGGAGAACCC
>CAYIYY010000094.1:0-3382 GCA_964367605.1 uncultured Candidatus Izemoplasmatales bacterium
CTATTTTACAATATTTCGGCGCTCAATGCAAAAAATAACACTTTTTTTTGACAAAATACACGTTCCATAGGAACGATAATCCATCTTTATCTGATTTTACCTCAAAAAAAAGAAAAAAATGGATACGAATGTACCCATTTTAAAGTTTTATATAATTGATTATTTTTCGATGGGCTCAGCACCTAAAAATTCAGGGCTACGAACATGTTTAACCGTCGTTAATTCTAATAGTTTTCGAATGATGGTTAAGAACACAAATGAGAACACACTCATAATAATCCCAATCGTATAAGCTCCCATACCAAATGCTAAACCAATCATCGCACCTAACCATAAGGTTGCGGCCGTGGTCAAACCGTAAATACCATTCGAAGTCTTAAGAATCGTTCCTGCGCCTAAGAACCCGACGCCAACAACAACTTGAGCAATGACTCTTTGACGTTCAAGATTAACAACAATGCCTTGATCTGCCAGTTCAAGTGCCAATTTAACAGCGTCATTATATAAGAACTCTTGAACAATGGCGATGCCACAAGCACCAAAAGCGACCATTAAATGGGTCGTAATACCAGCTATTTTATGTTTCATTTGTCGTTCGAGTCCGATCAATCCAACAAAAACCGTTGTTAATCCCATTCGAAGCATAATCGCCCAAATGGATGGATCTGAATTCAATAAATCAAAAAATAACGTTCTTAACATATAAAATCACCTATCTGACATAGTTTAAGAAAGCGCTTAACTATGGAATTATTATTATAACAAATTGACATTCAATTTTCAAGAAGATTATTGTGTATTTATAATAAATAATTAACATGGAAATAATTAGTAAACTGAAAAGAAATAAGGCACGGACAAGTGCCGTGCCTTATAGTTCGATTGTTAGTAAAATCGTGTAGGTACATTATGCTCTTGGAGCATAGCTACTGATGACGAAATTGTCAAAAGTGAAAATTGCAAATCGTTATCAATGAGTAGATTATTGTACGTAATCCCATCCAGTAACTGTAAATGTACCAGCTGCGCCTTCTGTTTGAACGAAGACAACAATTAGGTTAAGTCCGTCTCTTTGAGCTTCTGTCATTGCACTTAGATCAAGAGTAACTGTTTGAGATGATCCTGTTGCTATACTTGGTAATTCAAGATTTTGGCCGTTGCCTTCAATTTTGAATATATAAGTAACACCCTCAACACCCGTATATGTAAATACAATACCAGTTTTTGTTCCATCAAAATCAGCGATAGGGCTTTGAAGATTGTTACTCCACCATGAAGTAGGTGTTGCAGTGTAAGTTGCTGTTACAGATTGTCCTGTGACAACTGCTTCCATTCCGTATCCTGTCCAAGCTGGTATTACATAACGCCAACCTTCAACTGTAATTGTTCCAGCAGCTCCTACTGTTTTCACAAAGACAATAATTAAATTCAATGCGTCTCTTTCAACTTTAGTTAAGCTACTTAAATCAAGTGTTACTTCTTGTGATGCTCCTGTTGCAACACTTGCTAATTCAACAAATTTGCCGCCGCCTTCAATTTTGAACATATATTCAGTTCCAGCGACACCTGTATATGTAAAGATAATACTTGATTTTGATCCATCAAAAGCAGCAATTGAACTTTGAAGATTGTTACTCCACCATTCAGTAGGTGTAGTAGTGTAAGTTGCAGTTACAGCGTTACCTGTAATAACTGCTTCCATTCCATATCCTGTCCATGAAGGTATAACATATTCCCATCCTTCAATTGTGAGTGTGCCTGATGCATCAACAGTTTTAACAAAAACGATAATTAAGTTAAGACCGTCTCTTTCAGCTTCTGTTAAGGTACTTAAATCAAGAACTAATTCTTGTGAAGCTCCAGTTGCTACAACTGGTGTTTCAACAAATTTGCCGTTGCCTTCAATTTTGAACATATATTCAGTTCCAGCAACACCTGTAAATGTGAAAAGAATACTAGTTTTTGTTCCATCAAATTCAGATAATGGATTTTGAAGATTGACTGTCCACCATTCTGTAGGAATATTTGCATAAGTTACAGTTACAGCATCACCTGTTACAACTGCTTCCATTCCATATCCTGTCCATGCAGGAGCTGGTTCTGTATATGGACTTAATAAATGGAATACTTCAAAATTGTCAAATGTTAATACGCCAATTCCATAAGTACCGATACAAGCTGTAAGTTTAAAGTTTGTTTCATAAGCTACGTATTCTACAACAACATGATTGTTTCCAACAACTAATGTTACTGGAATTGCAACGTTTGCTGCATTATTTGTAGTTGACATTTCCATTGAGAATGTTCCGGCTACAGTAGCGTAGACATCAAATTCTACACGGTATGTGTCACCTACAACAACATCATTCGAAGTTGGGCGGTAGCCAAGTTGTGCATGCCATACTTCTGTTCCAAGTACTGTGATTGTTGCTACTACGGCTTCATCTACGACTGCAAATGTTGCTTCGTTAGCATTCGTCCACGATGTCCATCCAGACCCTGCAGCATTTAAAGCTACTGGCATTGGACTAAAATCATAATTAAATATATCGGCGCCGTCTAGTAAATTAGCTGTGAAATTATCAAATGTAAGCACAGCAACACCATAAGTACCGATGCAAGCTGTAAGTTTAAAGTTTTCTTCATAAGCTACGTATTGCAGTGTAACATGGTTATCTCCAACTACGAGTGTTACTGGGATTTGAACGTTTGCTGCATTTCCTGTAGTTGTCATTTCCATTGAGAATGTTCCGGCTACAGTTGCGTTGACATCAAATTCTACAACATAAGTGCTTCCGACAACAACATCATTGGTAATTGGGCGGTAGCTTAATTGTGCATGCCATACTTCTGTTCCAACGCCTGTGATTGTTGCAACCACGGCTTCATCTACGACTGCAAATGTTGCTTCGTTTGCATTTGTCCAAGTTGACCATACTGAACCTTCGCCGTTAAGTTCAATAGCATTTGGTTCAAAACTTCCGTTTAAGATTCCTTTGTCAACTTTTTCATAAGCAACAAAATTATCAAATGTTAAAATAGCAAGTCCATACGTACCGATACATGCAGTAAGTTTGAAGTTAACTTCATGAGCAACATATTCAACCGATACATGATTGTCTCCAACAACTAATGTTACTGGGATTTGAACGTTTGCTGCATTTCCTGTAGTTGTCATTTCCATTGAGAATGTTCCGGCTACAGTTGCGTTGACATCAAATTCTACTACATATGTATTTCCAACAATAACATCGTCAGTTGCTGGACGGTAGCCAAGTTGTGCATGGAATACTTCTGTTCCAACTGCATTAATAGTAGCTACTACAGCGCCATCAACAACTGCAAATGATGCTTCGTTTGCATTTGTCCATGTTGTCCATGC
>CAYIYY010000094.1:3482-5119 GCA_964367605.1 uncultured Candidatus Izemoplasmatales bacterium
TCAGAAGTCAAAGTGAATGATAATTTATAAGTACGTTTAGCTTCTAAAGTAATATTAGTTAACATCATGGCTTGTAAACCGTGAGCAACTCCACCTAATTCTTCTTGTTCGATGACTAATTTGTCAGAAGCGACTTCAATGACGCCTGTGTCACCTAATACAGCTTCATTTTGAACCCAGTAATAGAAAGTGTTAACAGCGCCTTGTGTAGCTGTGACTACATAATCAGTACCAAGAATTGTTTCATTATCCCATTTGTCTGTTTCAACAAATTCCATAACTACAGGAGCATTACTGATTTTGATTGTACGACTTTCTCTGTCAATTTTACCTTGAACAACGATAGAGTAATTAATAACGCAAGTTTTAGGACCTGTAGCCATTAATTTTCCATCTTCGATTTGACAAGCGTCATCATCTGAATCGACTTGAACTTGAGAGATATAATTTACAGAGTCAGAGCCCATTGCAGAAACACCTGCAAGTAAATCGAACCATTCGCCAGCGATGATTTTGTCTTCATCGGTAAATCCAGCGTCTGTCAAACCAGAAAGCGAAATTGTGAATGCGGTAGTCGTTGTGGTAGCAGCAGTGGTAGTTGTTGTTGTTTTCTCTTTACAAGCAACAAGACCGAATACTAGCATTAAAGCGACTAATAAAGCTAATCCTTTCTTTTTCATATTTCCTCCTAAAAAATTTTTATTTTTGGCCGTAACCGTTTACTCATTCATTTTATCATATCGTGATAGCGATTTCAAGAGGAAAGAATATAAGATTTTCAATATTTTAATGCAACAAAAAAAGAGGACTGAACTAGGTTCATTTCCTCTTGTCAAAAAAATGTTAATGTAAATGTCCGGCCGGATTCACATGGACCATACAATGTTTGACATTCTTGATTTTTAATTCGATTTCATCGTGTAATTTTTCCGCGATTTCATGGGCTAATTGAAGCGATATTTTCGGATCAACGGATATCTCGATATCAACATAGAGCTTTGCTCCAAAGATTCTGGTTTTTAAATCATCCAGCGCAAGTACACCTTCTTGATCCTTTACAACGTTTTTGATTTCTTCAATCGTTTCGGCATCGGCCGCTTGGTCAACGACTTGTGAAACGCCGACTTTAATAATCTTGATGGCAACCTTTAAAATTAAGATACAAATTATCAATGAAGCAACCGGTTCTAATACGACAATACCTAACATAGCACCACCAATACCAATGACAACGCCAAATGCGCTTAACTCATCACTCCGGTGATCCCATGCCATTGCATTCAGTGATGGAGAATTAGCCTTCTTTGAAGCAACTTTGGTAAACTGATACATTCCTTCTTTAATCACAATGGTTAAAATCGCCGCAATTAGCGCTAAAAAGGTCGGTTTCTCAATCGGTACACCTAATGCAACATAATCATAAATCGTTTTAATTGCACTTTTCGCTATCTCAATGACCGTGATAATCAATGCCACTCCTAAGAAAACCGAGACCAACGATTCGTATTTTTCATGACCATATTGATGGTCATCATCATTTTCTTTACGACTCATCTTTCCTGTAATCATCACAATAAATGCAGTTCCAACATCTCCCGCAGAATTGACTGCGTCTGAAATAAGGGCTGTTGATCTGC
>CAYIYY010000095.1:0-5104 GCA_964367605.1 uncultured Candidatus Izemoplasmatales bacterium
TACCAGAAGATTGGCTTTGCCCTGAATGTGGCTTAGATAAAGAAAACTTTAGCCCTATCGACTAAAAGAAGAAGTGCAGCGTTGATCGCTGCATTTTTTTATAAAAAAAAGGTGAGTAACCTCACCTAACTGCGATACATTCAATTTCAACTAAAGCGTCTTTGGGAAGTCTCGCTACTTCAACGGCCGCTCTTGCGGGTTTATGAGTTCCAAAGAAATGCTGATATGTTTCATTCATTAACGCAAATTCATTCATGTTTTTTAAGAATACCGTACATTTCACGATATCGGTTATTTCATATCCAGCCGCTAAAATAATTTGTTGGATATTTTCTAACGATTGTTTCGTTTGATTTTGAATACCGGTCGCTAACGTCATCGTCACAGGTTCAATGGGCAATTGTCCTGAAACGAATAGCATAGTTCCTGTATCAATGGCTTGTGAATAGGGTCCAATCGCAGCGGGTGCGTGGGTGGTTTGAATGAATCGTTTCATATGATCATCTCCTCACTTTATTATACGACTTATAAAGTCATTTTCATAGTAATATTCAGCAACTCAGTTGCATATCTTGTTTAAATGGTCTATCATAGTGGTTAAGGAGTGGTGAAATGAAGAAGCGAAGACTTGGGAAAACCAATTTATATGTCAGTGAAATTAGTCTTGGAACATGGCAATTAGGGGGAAAATGGGGCGAACCATTCAACCATGATTTAGCACTTGAAACTTTAGAAGCCGCATTGAAAAATGGGGTTAATTTTTATGACACGGCCGATGTTTATAATGGTGGTGCGAGTGAAAGTGCCTTAGGTGATTTTTTAAGAAAACATCCCAATGAAGGCATTTATGTCGCGACGAAAGCGGGAAGATATCTCAACCCTCATATCGCTAAAAGCTACAACGAGGAAAATATTACAGCCTTTGTGAAGCAGTCGCTCATTCGTTTAGGGGTACAACGCCTGGATTTATTACAGCTACATTGTCCCCCCTCATTGGTCTATGATTCAGAAGATACTTATCGTTTTTTAGATAATTTAGTCAAAAAAGGGTATATCAAACATTATGGCGTGAGCGTTGAAACGGTTGAAGAAGCTAAAAAAGCCATGAAACATAAAAATCTTGCGACGATTCAAATCATCTTTAATATGTTTCGGTTAAAACCGATGGAAGAAGTCTTTGACCTCGCAAAGAAAAAAGATGTTGGCATTATTGTGAGAGTTCCTTTAGCGAGTGGTTTATTATCCGGAAAAATGACGAAAGAAACCGTCTTTTCACCCTCAGATCATCGGTATTTTAACCGTGACGGTCAAGCCTTCGACAAAGGAGAAACGTTTTCTGGGGTTGAATATGACTTAGGGTTAAAAGCGGTTGATGCGTTAAAAGCATTATTTCCAAATCATAACCTTGCTCAAATCGCATTAAGATATATCCTCATGTTTGACGCTGTATCAACGGTCATTCCTGGTGCTAGCAGACCTGAACAAATCATATCCAATATTGAAAGTACTAAATTACCGCCATTAACGAAAAAACAAATGGCTGAAGTTCAAAAAATCTATGATACTTATATCAAAGATTCCGTTCATCACTTATGGTAGTTATTAAAATTAAGATAGAGGAGATGTATGAACATGAAAAAGTTTTTTAAAGAGTTTGGCGAATTTATTTCCAAAGGCAATGCATTTGATTTAGCAGTCGGTATTATCATCGGTGGTGCTTTTAACAAAATCATTCAAAGCTTAGTGAAAGACATTATCATGCCTTTAATCAGCTTGATTGGTGGAAAAGACTTTACTCTTTGGTATGTCGTGTTAAAAGGAAATCCAATTTATGATCCATTGACCGGTGCTTTAATGAATGCTTCGGAAGTCGTTTTATTAACCTATGGCAATTTCATCCAAGCTGTTATTGACTTCTTAATCATTGCGTTTGCGATTTTCTTAGCGATTAAAGTGATGACGCAAGTCAAAGCGAAAGCTGAAATTGCGAAAGCAAAACTCATCAAAAAAGAAACAGAAAAAGCCGAATAGTTCAAAAGAAAAACGCTGAATTTCAGCGTTTTTTTAATTTATACGATTCTTGCGATATACGCAAACATTTCAGGACCGGTATGAATACCTAAAACCGGTGTTAATGGTGAAATCGTTAAATTCCTGATATTTAAATCCGCTTTCATCCGTTCTGCGAGTTCAGTCGCTTTGGCTAAATCATTGCCATAATGGACGGTAAAATCAATCAATTGATTGCCAAACTTATCAATCATGAGTTTTCTCATCGTAATCAAAGAACGATTCAGTCCAAAACCTTTACTCAAGGTAATATAGACGCCTTCGTTATTCACGGTTATCACGGGTTTGACATGTAAGATATCACCAATGGTTCCTTCAACGAATCCGATACGACCGCCACGGCGTAAGTATTTCAGCGTGTTAATCGTATAAATCGCTAAACTGTCTTCATAACGGCATTTATCAAGTAAAGGAATAATCTCAGCAGGCGTCGTGCCGATGCTCACTAACATCAGGGCATATTCAATCATATGTCCTAAGGCGCCACCTAAGGTTTTTGAATCATAATGGGTGATATTAATGCCTTCAACTTCTTGAAAGGCTAGGCGAAAAGCATTGAACGTGCCGCTTAAGCCAGATGATAAATTAATCGCTAAAATATCGGTGTAACCTTCTTTTTTGATTTTATCAACGACTTGATATAAATCTTCAGGATTGGGTAAACTTGATGTCACTTTAGCATGGTCTAATTTTTCATAAACTTCAGTAGCAGTAATTTCTATTTGATCGCGAAAACTTTTTCCATCAACTATTATCATGAGCGGAATAACAAATAGATTTTTATGTTTTTGGATATACGCTGGTAGTAGATTCGCTGCGGAATCGGTTATAATGGCTGTTTTCATGGTTTTCTCCTTATTTTTTTGAAAAGTACTCTATCACACATAATACTTTATCAAAAACATCTAATCAAGTCAATGATATTGAATGAATAAGATATGTTAATTATGTGAGGTTTATCATTAAAAAAAACCGGCTCTGAACGAACCGGTTTGATTTTTAGATAAATAAGTTGTGATTAGCGTCTTGCGTGTTTGCGAGATAGGTCGCTACGCCCGCTACTTCAATGCCATCAATCAATTCTTCTTGTTTGATGCCCATGATATCCATCGACATTGCACAAGCAATGACTTTAACACCCATATCCATGGCTGTTTTCATTAAGACTTGTAAGGAATCAACGTTTTTCTTTTTCATAATGCCTTTAATCATCGAAGACCCCATGCCCAGCATGTTCATATTCGAGATTGGAAGTTTCTTGACACCCCTTGGCATCATGAAACCAAACATTTTTTCGATGAATGATTTTTTGACTTTAACCCGTTTTGGTTTTCTTAAGATATTAAGACCCCAGAACGTAAAGAAGAGCGAAACATCTTTCCCTAACGACTTAGCACCATTCGCAATGATAAATGCCGCAATCGCTTTATCTAAATCTTGAGAGAAGACGACAATCGTCGTGCCGTTTTTCGTTTCTTGAACTTGAATCCCATCTTTCGGAACAGATGATGATCCTTTTTGAACATGCGCTGTGATAACTTTATCTTCTTTTTTGACATCGATTAATGTATTGTTCGTCTTTTCAGCCCAAGCACCGATATCTCTTAAGAATCCTGGGTCTGTCGCTTTAATTTCAATGATGTCACCATCTTGAAGGGTTTGCATCGTTTTATAGACTTGAACAATCGGTCCAGGACATTGTAACCCACACGCATCCACATGAATCGTTGTGGATATTTTAGTTTCGTTGTTGTTTGGCATGTCAACATTGACCTCCTTTAACATCGGATGACCTAAATCATCACTGATGGTGTAACAAATTTCTGATCCATCATTGTCATAGACACAGTGGTAACTTTTAAGCCCACCATCAAGATTCTTCACTTTGAATCCTTGTTGCATTAACATCCTTGCGGCAGTATAGCCTCTCGTACCAACGTGACAGTAAACATAAATTTCTTGATCTTTCGGAAGTTCATTCAGTCGGTTTCTTAAGACGGTTAATGGGATATTGACAGAACCTGGGATCGAACCTAGTATATATTCGGGTTCTTCACGGATGTCTAATAAATAGCTTCCTTTGCTCGCAAGATCTTTCATCTCACTCCATGAAATGGTCTCAACTTTATTTTTAATGATATTTTCAGCGATGAAGCCCACCATGTTAATCGGATCTTTCGCAGAAGAAAAAGGTGGAGCGTACGCTAAATCAATATTCTTTAAAGCCGTCACTTTTAATTTAGCATAGATGGCTGTCGCTATGACATCGATGCGTTTATCTACGCCATCACCACCGATGATTTGTGCGCCATAGATCGCCGCCGACAGCGGATTAAACAATACTTTAATGGACATCGATTCAGAATGAGGATAGTAAGAAGCATGAGATGATGGATGTAAATGAATCGCTTGATAAGGAAGAAGTAATTGTTTTAATGATTTTTCACTTGCGCCAACACTCGCGCACGTCTTATCAAAGACCTTAACGGCAGAAGTAGCGATGGAGCCTGGATATAAATCTTCAAATCCGTACATATGGTTCGCCACAAATCTCGCTTGTTTATTGGCCGGTCCTGCTAAAGCAATGGACATCGATTGATTGATAATCGGATTATTGACTTCAATGACATCGCCAATGGCGTAGATATCTTTATCGCTTGTCAATAAGTGTTCATCGACCTGAATCGCTCCACGCGGGGTTAATGCTAATCCAGCTTTCTTCGCTAATTCATTATCTGGCCTAACGCCAATCGCAAAGATAATTAAATCGGTTTTGAGTGTTTTTCCGCTCGTGAGAGTTATGGATTGACCTTCATCGTTAAAAGATTTAACGCCATCATTTAAAATGAGTTCAACGCCATGATCAGTGATTTCTTGGTGGATCATTTGTGCCATTTCATAATCAAACATAGCCATGACTTGTGGAGCCATTTCGACTAAGGAAACTTTGATCCCTAATTCAACTAAATTTTCCATCATTTCAATGCCAATAAAACCGCCACCGATGACGGTCGCTGTTTGAGGTTTAAAAGCA
>CAYIYY010000096.1:0-5097 GCA_964367605.1 uncultured Candidatus Izemoplasmatales bacterium
GGATTACATACTAATGTTCCACCCGATAAATGAAGTGATTCTTTTGAATGAATAAAATCAGCGATAGCTTCCGGCGTATCTAGTTTAAAATCTAAATCAAAATCGGATTCTCTGGTGTAAAATGCCGGTAATTTCTGGGTTTGATAACCGATGACGGGAACACCTTTTGTTTCTAAGTATTCTAAGGTTTTTCCTAAATCTAAAATTGATTTTGCACCAGCGCAGATGACAGTTACGTCAGTTTTTCCGAGTTCATCTAAATCAGCGGAGATATCCATACTCGTTTCGCCGCCACGATGAACTCCACCGATGCCCCCCGTCGCAAAAAATTTAATATTGGCTAACTTAGCCGCAATCATCGTTCCCGATACCGTTAATGCACCATCGAGCTTTTGACTAACGACATAAGGAAAGTCACGTCTTGATGTTTTATAGACATGCTTCGTTTCAATGGCAATTTTTTCTAACTCTTCATTTGTTAATCCCACGGTGATAACCCCATCAATAATCGCAATCGTTGCGGGTGTGGCCCCATTTTTTCTAATGATGGCTTCGCATTCTTTTGCCGTTTCAATATTTTGAGGATAGGGCATGCCATGTGAAATGATTGTTGATTCTAAAGCAACGATTGGTAAATGATTGTCTAATGCTTTTTGAACTTCAGGATGAATTTTTAGATTGACCATATTTTACTCCTTTGCTTCTTCTTTTTTTAACAAATGAAGATTGATATGACAGTAACCTGTCGGATTTTTGAGTAAATAGTCTTGATGATAGTCTTCAGCGTCATAAAAA
Organism: uncultured Candidatus Izemoplasmatales bacterium; assembly: GCA_964367605.1. Classification (GTDB taxonomy): domain Bacteria; phylum Bacillota_I; class Bacilli_A; order Izemoplasmatales; family Hujiaoplasmataceae; genus UBA5603. The sequence continues at coordinate 796 of CAYIYY010000096.1, forward strand.
ATTCCAGCAGGTTTAAGATAAGTATATATCTTTTTTGTGTATTTTTTCTGAAGTTGAGTTAAACATTCTTGAATAACTAAAACATCAGCTTCATCAAAGAAGAAAATCGCTGTCCGGTATTGAACGCCAATATCATGTCCTTGACGGTTATTTTCGGTTGGATCAATGATACGGAAGAAATGTTCAAGAATTTTGGTTAGCGGCGTCACAAGTTCGTTATAAGTGATATAAACGGCTTCAACATGACCTGAACTATTACATACATCTTTATATGTTGGATTTTGACCTTCTGCGTCCGTATAACCGACTTGCGTGGTTTCAACCCCTTTAACCCTTGAGAAATAAGCTTCAACGCCCCAGAAACATCCACCGGCTAATATAATTTTTTTCATTTATTTATTCCTCCGTTATGAACTGATTGATTACATATGATGCAAGCATTAATCCCGCTGAAGGCGGAACAAATGCGGTACTTCCTAATTTAACTGAATCGATTTGCGATTGGAGCGGTTGTTCTTTTGAATACACAACAGGAATTTTTAAATTAATTCCCGCTTTTCTTAACCGGTGCCGAATTTCTTTAGCAAGCGGATCCATCTCGGTTTTGTCCAAGGTTGTTAACTCGATCTTTTCAGGATGCATTTTTAATGCAAATCCCATGGATGCGATGATTGGAATATTTTTTTGAGTGCAAGACGCTATTAACAAGCATTTTGAAGGGACAGAATCTATCGCATCAATCACATAATCGATTTTTTGATTTAATAACGATTCAATTGTGGATTCATCAATATAGAATTGAAGAGGTGTCACCTTAGCTTCTGGATTAATATCTAAGATTCTTTTCATCATGACAGATACTTTTGGCTGTTTTAACGTTGACTCTAAAGCGATGATTTGTCGGTTGATATTTGTGATATCAACGACATCATTATCCACTAAAATAATGTGGCCTATCCCACTTCTTGCAAGTGCTTCGCAAGCGTATGATCCAACACCACCGACGCCACAAACAAGAACTGTTTTATTTTGTAATTGATGAAGTTTTGTTGTTCCAATTAAAGCTTCAAGGCGTTGAAATCGCATGGTCTCACTCCCAACAAATAAGGCTGCAATCGCAGCCTTTATTTCTTTTTCATATAATCAAATTTATAGAATTTTCGGCCCAGTTTTAATAATATATAGAATAGAAGAGCAGCCATAATAATCAGAACGTTGGCGATAAATTGGCGATCAAATCCCATATAGTCATAAAATACAACAAATCCAAGAAGTCCAAAAGCACAAACAAATAACAAATAAATAAATTCGTTACGATAGCCAGCTTTTACTTTACGTTTCATTGAATCTCGTTTTAATAATAATATACCCGTACCTATCAGTGTAATAACCGCATTGGATATCGCTAACCAAAAGATAAACTGATTGATATTAAGCAATCGATCAACTTCAAATACATAGGTTACAACCAAAACCATCGGTAATAACCATATCATTGAAGCAAAGAAGTTAATGACATTAATTTCATATTGAGAATATATGCGTGACTTACGCTTTACATCCATCATCCTGAATTCGCTACTCCCTCATCAGCTTGAGCCATTTTTCTGGTTTTTAATTCTTTAAAGAAGTTCCAAATAACTCGGATTGAAGCTGCGATTGGTGATGCGAAAACAACACCTAAAGCCCCAAATAAAGAACCAAAGAATAAAATCGAGACGATAATGACAATCGGATGCATCTCAAGTTGATGACCCATGATAATTGGTTGGAAAATATTGCCTTCAATAAACTGAATGACGACGTTAACTAATAAAACTAATAACGGACCAGGACCAACCGGTGCGCTAATAAATGCATAGACAATCGGCGGTACGGCAGCGATAATCGTTCCAAAGTATGGAATGATATTGGTCAATCCAACGATGAGTCCAAAGACAAAGAAATACTTTAACCCTATGAGTTTATAAACAATGGTCGCAACAGCGCCAATCGCGAGCATTAACAGTAATTGCCCCCGCAAGTAAGCCCCAACGGTTTGGTTGAGTCTCGAACCGAGTTCTGCGACATTTTTCTCATGTTTTGAAGGGATGACCGAACGCAAACGTTCGTTAATCATTTCATAATCAATTAAATAATAAAGTAATAAAATCGGTAATAATGCCAGGGTCGTCAGTAATGGTAATGCAATACTACCAATCGAAGCTAAGAATGTTGGGAGTAAACTGTTGAGCCAAGCCCCGATAATGTTTGTATCTTCAATATAGGCCATGATTTGATCGAAAATATCCGTTCCTAAAATAAAAGTATCCCGCATATCGACCGTGATATAAGTGATAATTCTTGGAAAATCATTAGAGAAAAAGTTATTGATTTCTGAAATGATAATCGGCGTAATGAAGTAAAAACTCGCAAAAATCAAACCGACTGCCAGAATAAAAACAATGGCTAGTGATAAACCTCGTGGACCAATTCCTTTTTTTTCTAAATATTTAACAAGTGGGAAAATAATTAAAGCTAGTAAGTACGCTAACGCAACAGGTACCATCGCAGACTTTATCGCAGCCGTAATCCAATTCCATAAATCCTTGAATTGAATTGCCATAAACAAAATAGCCAATACCAATAAAGCAATGGCTAAATATTTAATGATACGATTAAGTGTTTGATCGGAGATGGGTTGTTTTTTCAAAAACATCACGTCCTTCCAAAGAACAATTATAGCATATTAAGGCATAAAATACAGGTTATTTTCGATTATTCACAATCATCTTCACAATCTGAACAATGTCCAGAACATTGATGAGATTCACTTTGAATTGCTTCTACGATGTAATGGTAAACATCATTGATTGAAACTGTTTCTTGTGTGCCCGTTTTAGTATTCTTAACATTCACAACATTTTGAGATAATTCATCATCACCCATGATAAGAATAAACTTGGGATTAACTCGTTCTGCCTGTTTGAATTGACCTTTTAACGGACGATTAAAGAAATCCGTTTCACAGATTAAACCACCATGACGAAGTTTTGTAATGAGATTCATTGAGGCAACACTGGCTTTTTCACCGAGCGCAATCATAAATACATGTGTATATGGCGTTGCTTTTTTGATATCATTGCTTTCAAGCGCTAAGAGTAATCTTTCCATCCCAAACGCAAATCCTACGGCTGGAAAAGAAGGACCGTCTAAATTCTCAACTAAATCATTATATCTTCCACCACCACCAAGCGTCGCTTGAGCCCCCAAGGTCGGTAAATTGGCTTCTAACTCAAAAACAGTATGCGTATAATAATCCAGCCCTCTAACGAGTGATTCATCGACATGATAGTCAATGCCCATCGCATCAAGATAAGCCAAGACTTGATTAAAGTGGATTTGATCGGCTTCATTTAAGGATTTTAATGGTTTTGGAGCATTGATTAAAATCGGATTTTCATGATCTACTTTGCAATCTAAAACTCGTAAAGGATTTTCTAGATAGCGGTGTTGACAATCACTGCACAACCCTTCTACTTGAGTCGATAAATAGGTTTGTAACGTCGTACGATAAGATAATTTACTGGCTTTATCGCCTAATGAATTTATCTTAACTTTAACATTTTCTAATCTCAATGCTTTTAATAACGTTACCGCATAACCAATGACTTCGGCGTCTAATCGAGGATCAAACGAACCCATTGCTTCTGCACCGAATTGATGAAATTGACGTTGACGTCCTTTTTGTGGTCTTTCATAGCGAAACATCGGTCCCACATAGTAATATTTCAAAGGCAAGTTCGGACTGGCATAAAGTTTATTCTCAATAATACTTCTTACAACCCCAGCTGTTCCTTCAGGACGTAATGTCACTGAACGATCGCCTCGATCTAAGAAATCATAAGTTTCTTTCTTAACGATATCGGTGGTATCGCCGACACCGCGGTGAAATAATTCGCTAGCTTCAAAAATCGGAGTCCGAATTTCTTGAAAATGGTATAATTTTGAAACAGCCGTAATGACTTCTTCAAGTTGTTGCCAAGCGGCGGTTTGTTCTGGTAATAAGTCATATGTTCCTTTAATTTTAGTAATCATTTTATACTCCTTTTTTTGAAAAAAATCGTCCTCTTGTCAAGGACGATATCCTCTTTTCTAGAGGTATTAATAATCGAAATATTTAATTATTATGCAAAATATTTATCGCTAACATGTTCTAAAACAAAGTCAACGAGGTCACTAACATCTTTCATTTTCATTGCTGCATCATCAGAGATAGTGACTAAGAATTCACTTTCAATTTGGTTGAATAATTCAAGAGCG
>CAYIYY010000097.1:0-5039 GCA_964367605.1 uncultured Candidatus Izemoplasmatales bacterium
TGATAAATCTCCTTTATTTTTCAATAATATAAGACGCTATTTTGACAAAATCAAAACTTGATTCAAAGGTACTTGGAAATTCTTTTTGATACTTTACTTGATAGTAATCGATTAACACATCGATAAAGCATAGAAATATTCCCATATCAATCATATTAAAATAAGCTCTAATTCTTGGCGTCATGATGGTTCTAACGCTCTTCTTACGATAAATGGATAGTTGAGTTTCATTTGATTCGATGCGCCAAGGCTGAGAATTACAGGCACTTGGAGCTAGAATTGCGGCATTTTTGATTTCTTGATTAAAGTCACCTTGCCATAATTCTGTGATAATTTTGCGGTTAAATTCCCCAATTGAAGTTCTAAAACTCGTTTCAGTCACTTTTCCAAAAGCAATCATAATAACATAATCTAAACCATTTAATTGTTTTTCTTTAGTTTTAGCCATACCATACCAGCAAGCACCGATGTTAATCGAAACAAAAAATAAGTCTAATTGTTCAAGCATATATCCAATATTAAGGAGTTTCATCGGGTGTTCACCTGAGTAAGCCATAATGCAGTATTCACCAAATTTAGCGGTAGTTTCTTCGCTTTTAACAACCTTGAAAGCTGTTTTGATATCTGAATTCAGAGGAATTAAAGATTCAATTTTCTGGTTTATTAACGATAAATCCTCTTTAGAAACGGATAAACTTGGATCAAACCTTCTGATAGATCGTCGTTTAAACAATAGATTATAATAAGATTTCATCATGTTGCCTTCTTTCTACATAATAGTACTACTTATAGTTTAATACAAAATTTTAAACTGTCAAAGGTAATTATTAAAATCATTGAAATATTGGGTTCTTATAGTCTCATAGCCCTCATTTATGTTATAATGTTACTATCCAACTTTAAGGAGGAATACGATGTACGAACCTCTTGCTAATCAATTAAGACCTAGAACTTTTGATGAAGTCGTTGGTCAAAAACGGGTTGTTTCTATCATTCAAAAAATGTTATCTGAAAAACGGTTGTTATCGATGATTCTATATGGGCCGACGGGTACTGGTAAAACAACGCTAGCGATGCTTATTGCCAATGAGTTTCCGCTCAACCATTTCAAATTCAATGCTTCTACCGATGCGAAAGCGATTCTTAAAGAAATCGTTGAAGCTGCTAAACTGTATGGCAATGTGTTACTGATTGTGGATGAAATTCACCGCATGAATAAAGATGTCCAAGACTACTTATTGCCTCATGTAGAGACAGGAAAAATTACATTATTAGGCCTTACGACTGAAAATCCATATATCGCTGTTAATCCAGCGGTTAGAAGCCGGGTTACCATCTTTAGGTTAGAACGTTTATCTGAAGTTGAAATTATTGATTTTATAAAAAAGATTGATTTAAATCGCTTTGAAAAAGGGATTTCAATCAATCAAGATGTCTATGAATATCTCGCAACTGCAGCGAACGGTGAAATCCGTAGCGCAATTAATATGTTAGAATTATTAGTTGTACAAGCTGATAAAGACCAAGTCATTACAAAAGACTTTGCCTTAAGTGTTGTAGGAAAACCAGCCTTATCGGTTGATAAAAACGGTAATGATTATTATGATATCTTGAGTGCTTTTCATAAATCGGTTAGAGGATCAGATGTGAACGCTGCATTACATTACTTAGCAAGATTGATTGAAGCTGATGATCTAGAATCATTATTAAGAAGGATTAGCGCCATTGTCTATGAAGATATTGGACTAGCGAATCCAACGATGGGCTCTAAAGTCGCTGCGGCGTGTGATATTTGTCGGCACATTGGTTTCCCTGAAGCGGTGAATGCATTAGGAGCGATTACAATCGAGATGTGTTTATCACCTAAATCAAATAGTGCTCACTTGGCGATTAACGCTGCTTTGGATGATGTGAGACAGGGAAAGACTTATAAAGTTCCTACTCATCTCATTAACAATCCAACCTATGATGATAAAGTTCCTTATAAATACGCGCATGATTTTGAAGGACATATTGTAAATCAACAATACCTTCCAAATGAATTACAGGGGAAGAAATACTATGTGCCACAAACGCATACGAAGCTTGAAACTCAGTTTAAAGAACAATATGAATCGATAATAAAAGTATTGGAAAAAACAAAAAAAGAATAAAAATATTTTCTTCTCTATATAAGTACTTATATTATATATAGTACTATATTATATAGTGATGAGATGCAAAAAAATAACACACCAACTAAAATTATAACGTTGGTGTGTCTTTTATTTATTAAATGACTTTACAAATTTTATCGTGTTGAGTGTCGATAATCACCGGAATAACTACTGGTTTTCTCTTGGTTTCTCTAAACAAATACCGTTGTACTTCTTCTCTGATTGACTCTTTATACACACGCCAATCGATATATCTCGCGGCGAATTGTTTCTCTGTTACTGCTCGATAAATCTCTTCGATTTTATTGATGACTTCTTCATTATCTTTCATGTACATGAACCCTCTTGAAACAATTTCAGGTTCATTGAGCATTAATCGCTCTCTTGCGTCAATATTGGCAATAATCAATAAAAATCCGTCTTGTGAGAGCATTTCACGTTCTTTAAGGATTGTGTCATTGATATCTGAATCAAACGTACCATCAACCATTATTGACCCATTCATGACCGTATCATGCTTCAGTAAGAGTTGTCCGTCTTCAAAAGTGACGACTTCTCCATTATCGATGAGTTGAACATGCTTTTCATCATAACCATATTCTAAAGCTAAACGGTATTGAGCGAGGAGATAACGATATTCTCCATTAATAGGAATGATATGTTTCGGTTTTAGTAATGAATAAAGGAGTTTTATGTCTTCCATCGATGCATGCGATGGGGGCATGATCTTTTTATCGACTTTAATGAGATTTAAGTTGATACGGTAGAGGGCATCATACGTTTTAGCTGCTATTTTTTCCGTACCAATAATCGGAGGACACATCATTAAAACCGTATCTTTTTCGGTTAATTTGACTAAACGGTCATAACCTTTCGCCATTCTTTGTAACATAAAGAACGGCTCATGACGTTCACCAGTGACGAGATAAACGACATCGGGGAAATCATTTGTATTGGTTTCATCAATGTATTTCAAACTGACTAAACTTTCATGCGGTATTTGAATATACCCCATGGTTTCAGCGATATCAACCATGCGTTGTGCACGACGGCCGATAATTGAAATCCGTTTCTTTTGTTTTAACGCTTCGTTGATAACACGTTGAATATGTGCTAACTCGGTTGAATATAAAGCAACGATGATTCGACCTTCGGCTTTTTGGAAGGTGGAACGAATCGTATGGATCAGTTGGTAATCACTGGTCGAATGACCAATGGTTAAGGCACCTGAGGATTCTGTTAGTAAGGCTAAAACGCCATATTCCTGAAAACGAGCGAGTTTTGAGAAATCAGTCGAATAAAGGGGACCAACGTTTTGATCAAAGGTAAAATCCGTTGTATAGACAATGGCGCCATCTCTGGTTAAAACAGCGATACCGGACGATTCAGGGATGGAATGGGTGGTTGAAAAAAAGACGATTTGGAAATGTCTAAAGGTAATGGGTCGGTCTCTGTCAACGACGATTAACTCGTAATCGTCGGGATTCATTTTGTTTTCTTTTAGTAAATCTTTAATAACAGCGATAGCGAAATTCGTTGCGTAAACCTTCACTCTAACCACCGATAAAAGCATTGGAAGAGCTCCAATGGCTTTATCATGGGCGTGGGAAATAAATACGCCCTCAATTTCAGAAGCTCGCGCTTGTAAATAACTCATATCTGGGACGATGGCATCAATACCTAAAAGATCCCCTGAGGGATGTTTAAGTCCGGCATCGAGGATGGCGATCCGTTTTTCGACTTCAACACAGTAAAGGTTTTTGCCGTTCTCGCCGAGCCCGCCCAATGCAAAAAATTTGATTTGGCTCATATGTAATCCTTTCATAATAAACTGGAAAAGTGTTCCGTCTATGGTATTATACACTATTTTAAGGATAGATAAAACGGTTTTGCATGAAATTGTGGCGATTATTTCACTTTATGAAATACGTTTTTTCAAACCTATTTCAAAATATCTATGATACAATAGTATTTGGTGATAATATGGTGAACTACCCCTTAAAGCGTCCGCCACAAACGACGCATCTATCAAGTGTTTCAAATCGTGGGATGGATTTAGAAAACGCGATCAATCAAACGAACGAACATTATGTGAGTAATAACATCGCTTATATTTATAAAAAACCAATTCCGATTCAAGTTGTAAAAGTCGATTATGAACGGAGAAGTGCCGCAAAAATCAGTGAAGCGTATTATAAAATTCCTTCTACGACTGATTATAACGGTATTTATAAAGGTCGTTATATTGATTTTGAGGCAAAGGAAACACAAAATAAAACATCTTTTCCTTTAAAAAATATCCACGAGCACCAAGTCAAACACTTAGATAATATTACGAAAGCGGGGGGCATCGGATTTATTATCGTTGCTTTTACAAAACTAGATAAAGTTTATTTACTAGATTCAGGCCATGTGACTTTCTTTTATGAGAGAGCGAAAGAAGGGCGCAAATCGATTGAACTGAGTGATTTTGAAGCCTTAGGGCATTTAATCCCTGAAGGTTATGTTAAACGACTCGATTATTTGAAAATCGTTGATTCTGTCTACTTTAAAAAAGAATAGGCTACGAGTGAATGCTCGTAGCCTGATTTTTTTATTTAATTTGCTTCAGAAAACGCCTGAGCAGATTCTAACAGCGATGCTAAATTCTCTTTAATTACTGAGATATAAGCACTCATTTGGTCTTCTAAGGGGGTGATGGCAGTGATTTTATCATCTTCTGCCTTATATTTTTGAACTTCGATTATTTTTGAAAGTGATGTCGGTGATACACCCGGTAAAACACTATCTTTCGTCAAATTAGCGAAAGTGTAATTGGTTTGCTTCGGTGTTTTCTTTTTTTGAGCTTTGATAAATGCGTAGTTTAATACAACCGATTTATTT
>CAYIYY010000098.1:0-4841 GCA_964367605.1 uncultured Candidatus Izemoplasmatales bacterium
GATAAAGAAAGTTACGCTAATAAAGTCAGCCACTCAGGAGAAAACTTCAAAAAACCGTTAGATTTATTTACATCACGACTATTTGATTAAAACAAAGGACATTCGGCTGAATGTCCTTTGTTGTTATAGATGAATTGGTTTAAGTATTGCGCCAATCGCGGCTTCCATCACTGCTTCAGAAACAGAAGGGTGAAGATGAATTGAATTTGCAATATCGGCGATGGTTGCTTCTGAATCTCTTGCCAAAACAGTTTCAGCTAATAAATCAGTTGCATTCGACGCTAAGATATGGGCCCCTATTATTTCTCCGTTATTGGGATTCACTAAGAATTTAACAAAACCGTCCGTTTCACCTTCGGCTAATGATCTTCCATTCGCTAAAAGTGGAAACTGACTTACCTTGTAATCGATTTTTCTTTCTTTTGCTTCTTTTTCAGTGATTCCTATCCATGCGATTTCAGGGAATCCATAGACAGCAGAAGGAACACTATCATACGAGAATCGAACTTTTTTACCAGCGATCGTTTCGATGGCAATGATCCCTTCAGCAGAAGCCGCATGCGCAAGCATCATTTTACCAGTGATATCACCAATGGCATAAATATGAGGGATAGAGGTTTGCATTTGTTCATTCACTTGAATGCCTTGTTTATTCATTGTTAGATTCAAGGATTTGAAGGAATCGATGTTGGGTTTCATTCCCACTGAAAGCAAAACGATTTCACTTTCAATCGTTTTGGATTGACCGTTCATTTCATAAGTCACAGAATTTGAATTGATTATAGTGACATTTGCTTTCGTGATGATTTCAATCGATTCTTTCGATATTAGTTTTAAGTAAGCATTTCGAATATCTTCATCGATTGGCATTAATATTTGATCTAATCGTTCGATAATCGTTACTTTCGTACCAAAACTAGAAAATAATGTTGCGAATTCGATGCCAATGACACCGCCGCCAATAATCACCAATGATTTTGGTATCTTAGGATAGTTAAGTAACGTTTTTGACGTATAAACAAACTGATTATCAAAGCCTTCTTTTAAACCAGGAATGGGAGGAATGATTGGACTTGCTCCGGTAGCTAAGATGATGTTTTTAGCCGATAAAGTGTCAGAATTGACTTTGATTGTTGTGTTATTAATGACTTCACCATACCCTGAATAGACTTTAACGCCATTCTTTTTTAATAGTCCTTGAACCCCGGTTGTCAAACGTTTGACTACCGTTGATTTTCTGACTAAAATTTCATCCCAGTTTGGTTTGATTGAAGCAGTATCGACAGTAATGCCATAATCCTTAGAATGTTTCATCAATCGGTAGACTTTGGCACTCTTTAATAGCGTTTTTGTGGGGATACAGCCTTCATTGAGACAAACACCACCGATAGCGTCCTTTTCAACCAAAGCGACTTTGAAGCCTAATTGTGCACCTTTGATCGCAGCCACATAACCGCCGGGGCCACCACCTAAGATTAAAATATCATAATTTTCCATTAGGCAAGAAGGAGAAGCATCGGATTCATTAAGTATTGTTTGAACCGCATGACGAAGCGTCCGGCGTCGGCGCCATCGATGATGCGGTGATCGACCGCAAATGAAATAGGCATGATTTGAGCTATGACGATTTCATTGTTTTTAACAATCGGTTTTGGTGCGATTTTACCAACACCCATGATCGCAACTTCAGGATACTTGATAATTGGAGCGCCAAAGGTAGCGTCAAAAGCACCATAATTCGTCACTGTGAAAGTACCGTTTTGAATATCTTTTAATTGAATGGTGCGTTCGAGCGCTTGTGTTTGTAATGATTTAAGCTGTTTTGCCAGTTCGAAGATGGATAATTGATCAGCGTTTTTAATATTCGGAACCATTAAACCTTCGGTCGTATCGGTCGCAAAACCGATATTGATGAAATCTTTATAGATGATTTCAAATGCTTCATGATCAAAAGAAGCATTGAAAATTGGAAATTCTTGAATCGTTTTTGTTAATGCTTTGATGATAAATGGCATATAGGTTAAGTGAAGAGAAGCAGCTTCAGCAAGCGGTTTTTGTGCTTGACGGAAGTTAACGAGTTCAGTGACGTCAATCTCATCCATCAAGACGGTATGTGGAATGATTTGTTTCGACAAAGTCATCGCATTCACAATGGCTTTTCGAACAGACGTGACGGGAACACGCCTTATGTTTTGGCTCGCTTCAAATTTATAAGCTGGGGCCACGGGGTTCGTTGGTTTATTAACTGGTATATTCACCGCATTTTCAACATCGGTTTTTAAGACTCTGCCAAATTCACCGCTACCCTTTAAAGATTGAATGTCGATTTGATGGTCGCTCGCAAGTTTTCTTGCGAGTGGGGAAGCGAGTATTTTCGAATCATTCTTTTGAGAAGTTTCTTCTTCCTTAGAAGCAGCGATGACTTCAGATGAAACTTCGATTTGACCAACGACACCGGCATTTTCGCCTTCTTCAGCGACGACTTCAGTCTTTTTAACTGGTTCATCAGTTGTCTCAGTTTGAATTAATACCAAAGTATCACCTACGTGGATCACTTCTCCAAGTTTTGCGCCTAACTGAGTGACTTTGCCAGTGACGGGCGAGGGGATTTCAGCGTTAACTTTATCAGTTTCAATGATACAGAGCGTTTCACCTTCATTGACAGTGTCGCCCACTTTATAAAACCATTTTAATAATTTACCTTCATGAATACCTTCACCGATATCAGCGAATTTAAAATCGAACATAATAACCTCCTTACGCTTTCATCGAAACGAGGTTTCGAATTTCTAAAGCGATTTGTTTTGGATCTATCATAAAATGATGTTCCCCTTTGGGAAGCGGAACCGTAATATCGGGAGCAGTTAATCTTTTAGGAGCAGCGGCTAAATAATAGAACGCCTTTTCTTGAACGGTCGCGACGATTTCTGCGCCCGGGCCAAATGATTTGACTGCTTCATGAACAACGAGTAATCTACCGGTCTTTTTCACTGATTCAACGATGGTTTCCCGATCAAAAGGTGCGATTGTTCTTAAATCAATTAATTCTACGGAGATATTGTCATTTTCGAATAATTTTAATGCGGATTCCACTTCGCGAACGAGTGCTCCCCAAGCAACGATTGTGATATCTTTCCCTGGTTTCACTATTTTTGCTTTTCCAATGGGGACGGTATAATCTTCATCAGGAACATCTTGTTTGAAAGCGCGGTAAATGCGTTTTGGTTCCATAAAAATGACAGGGTCAGGATCTCTCATCGCGGAGCGAAGAAGACCTAGAGTATCATAAGGAGTTGAAGGAATAACGAGTTTTAAACCGGGAATATGAGCAAATAAGGTTTCTAAACTTTCAGAGTGATGTTCTAAAGCTTTTACGCCCCCGCCATAGGGCATTCTAATAACCAAAGGTAACGTATATTTACTGCGTGAGCGGTTACGATATCTTGCGACATGCGTGACGATTTGATTGTATCCGGGAAACATGAATCCAGAGAATTGCATTTCAACGACGGGTTTTAAACCGTTTAAGGCCATTCCAATCGCAGAACCCACAATCGCTGCTTCAGCGATCGGTACGTCAAAAACACGGTCGACGCCAAATTGTTTTTGAAGACCGGCCGTTGCCCTAAAGACACCGCCTTCAAAACCTGCGTCTTCGCCGTATACGACAATCGAAGGATCTTTTTGCATTTCCGTTTCTAAAGCCTTATTGACGGCTTCTAAGATATTTAACAGTGCCATATTATCGTCCCTCCGTTTCTTCGTAAAGTTTCAGTTCGTTATATTGTTCTTTTAAGAGTGGTGTCATTTCTTGATAGGTATGTTTAAAGACATCTTCTAATGAAACGAGTCCACTGTCTTCAACTTGTTTAAATGTCGATAATACTAATTGGTTATATTCTTGGTTTAAAGCTTCATCAGACTCTTCAGTAATGATTTTCTTATCGATGAGATAATTTTTAAACCGTTTTATCGGATCTTTTTCTTTCCAGGCCTCAACCTCTTCATCAGTTCGATAAATCTTTGGATTGTCAGAGGTTGTATGCGGGCCCATTCGGTAAGTGATGGCTTCAATCAACGTTGGCCCTTGGCCTGATTTTGCGCGTTTAATCGCTTCAAGCGTTGCGACATACATCGCTAAAGTATCATTGCCATCGACTTGAATACCAGGAATGCCATAAGCAATGGCTTTTTGGGCTAAAGTTTCAGCTTTGGAGGCTTTCGCACGCGGTGTTGAAATTGCCCAATGATTGTTTTGAATGATGATGACCATTGGAACATTGAACACGGCCCCAAAATTAATACCCTCATGGAATTCGCCATGGGAAGTACCGCCATCGCCGATATAAGCGATCACGACTTCATCCTTCTTTTGAATTTTCGCAGCGTAGGCAAGACCGGCGGCGTGAGATATCTGTGAACCAATCGGAACATTGACAGGAAGCACTCTGACAGAATCATCGTACCGACTACCTGCTTCATTGCCATACCAGTAAAGAAATAATTGTTCGAGCGTGACTCCTTTATAAAGCATGGCATTGAGTTCTCTAAAAGAGACCGCAAGCCAATCTTGTTCAGAAGTTGCGGCCATCGGTCCGATTTGTGCAGCTTCTTGGCCCATATTAGGGGCATAAGTTAACATTCGACCTTGACGTTGAAATTGAATCGCTTTAATATCGGCGATTCTGCCTAACGTCATGGTTTTATACATTTTGAGTAAGACATCGTTTGGAATGGAAGGTTCAAGTGTTTGATTGATGACTTTGCCTTCCTTATCAAGAATTTGTAAGACTTTATTCTTGAGTGGATTATATTGATCGAATAACATAGGTCCTCCTTGT
>CAYIYY010000099.1:0-4812 GCA_964367605.1 uncultured Candidatus Izemoplasmatales bacterium
GTATAGAATGATATAATATAAACGATTAGAAAGTAGGTGATCAATCATGAGTAAAATTGAGCTACTTGCACCAGCGGGAAATCGAGATGCGGTTGTTGGTGCAATAAACGCTGGCGCAAATGCAGTTTATATGGCGGGGAAGAAATTTGGTGCGCGAGCATATGCTTCTAATTTTGATAATGATGAGATGATTGATATCATCAATTTTGTTCATCTACGCGGAGCTAAAGTTTTCATAACGATTAATACACTGGTTTTTGATGATGAAATTAATGAGTTACTAGAATATACCGACTTCTTGGTATCAAATCATGTCGATGCACTAATAATTCAAGATATCGGTGTTTTATCGCTTTTAAGCAATCGGTATCCTCATATGGAGTTACATGCATCGACTCAAATGAATACACTCAACATCAATCAAGTGAAAGTATTAAAATCATTAGGCGTAAAAAGAGTAATTCTTGCAAGAGAAACTTCGATTGAAACAATCAAAGCTATCAAAGCAAATGTAGACATTGAAATAGAAGTTTTTGTTCATGGAGCGTTATGTGTTTCTTACTCTGGAAATTGTTTATTCAGTTCAATGATTGGTGGGCGTTCTGGTAATAGAGGAGAATGTGCTCAACCATGTCGATTACCGTATGAGTTACTTAAAGATGATCAAGTTGTAGATAATCAAGCATATTTAATGTCCACAAAAGACTTAATGACAATCGAGCGTCTAGATCAATTAATCGAAGCGGGCGTTGATTCCTTTAAGATTGAAGGCCGGATGAGAAAAGCGGAATATGTTATCCAAACGGTTTTGTCATATCGGAATGCGATAAATCACTTTATAGCTAAGACTGAGATCAATTTTGAAGAAGAAATCACTAAATTGAAAAAGGTATTTAATAGAGGATATACAGATGGTTACTTATTCGATATAAGACCAAAAACAATCAATAATCCATATCGACCAAATCATATGGGTGTTGAGGTAGGAGAAGTCATAGGATTTCATAACGGAAAGGTAGAAATTAAACTTTCTGGTATTTTACAAGTTAGTGATGGCGTCAGGTTTGTAGGTAGAAAAGATTTTGGTCTTGGCGTTTCAAGGATATTAAAAAACGGGTTATCAATCAAACGCGCTTTCGCTGATGAGGTAATAGAAATTGATTCACCAGAAATAATTGAGATTGGGTCAAAAGTGCTACAAACATTAGATTCAAATCTGGAGGATAATTTATCAATATATCTCGATGAGAACTATAAATTGATTCATCTTGACGGAGTAATTCGTGCAATGACAAATGAAATTTTATCAGTTGAAGCGACAGATGAAAACGGGAATTTATGGTTAGTGAGTTCAGACTATCTTATTACACTGGCCAATAATAAACCCGTAGATGAAAACTCAATAAGAGATCAATTCTCAAAACTTGGGAATACACCATTTAGTTGGAATAGCTTGTTAATAAAAACTGATAACATTGGTTTTATTCCTGTAAAAGTCATGAATGATTTAAGACGAGCATTAATTGATAAAATTACGAACACATTACTTAATCGAACGTCTCAAGTTATTTCAGATATTGGAATAGATTGTGTTGAGACACCTATCGATTCAAATAAGAAATTAATTACATTTGTTAGAACAATTGATCAATATGTTGCTTCGAGGGCGTTAAATGTCGACGAAGTATACATAGATGAGGACTTAATTCGAAGAAATCCGAACTATAATTTTGGGAATTACTATTTAAAAAACCGCCGAATTTGGCGAAATACCAATTATGAAACTGAAAATAAAAATATTGTTGTTTCTGACATTGGACATTTTCAAAATTCTTCAATTTATCATAATATTATAGCTGATGAATTTTTGAACGTCACAAATATATATTCTGCAGAAACTTTATATAAATTAGGCGCAAAAAGAGTGACTTTATCACCTGAAATGACAAAATCAAAGATAGAATCGTTTATAAATAATTTTTTTATCAAGTTCAATACATCCCTAAATTTAGAGAAAATTGTTTATGGACATGAAGAATTAATGATATCTAAGTACTGTCCTATCGCCAAAACCTTCGATACCAATCCAGGATGTGATTTGTGTTACAAAAACCAGTATTTTTTAAAAGATCGCATGGGTGCACAATATCCACTCGTTAATGATGGTCTTTGTAACATAAAGGTGCTTCATTCAAAGCCCCTCAACTTAATTGATTATGTAACTTACTTATATGATTTGGGTATTAACACACTTCGTTTAAATTTTAGCACTGAAGACTATCAAACAACTTATGATATTATTTCTAATTATCAAAAGGCTATTCAAAAAGAAGCCTATTTTATATCACGTGACAATGTAACGACTGGTCGTTTTTTACGATAATTTCAAGGAGTAGTCAATGAAAAATATTTATGTAAAAATTAAATGGTTTATTAAAGAAGAATGGAAATTATATGTTTTCATGTTCTTTTTGTTGGTTTCAATATCACTTATTTCGTTACTTCCAGCTCGTGTGTTGGGAGGAGCAATTGACACCATTATCTCTGGTGGAATAACGACATCTTCTTTGGCTATGTTAGTTGGGGCTTTGATCTTGCTTCCTATAACTAGATATTTATTGAGTATGGTTTATAACTATCTCATGAATGTTGAAGGACAAAAATTGGCTTATAAATTACGGAAAAATTATCTTGATCATCTTTTTAAAATGGATTCAAAATTTTATGAGACCTATAAAAAAGGTGATTTAATATCCCGTGTTACAAATGACCTAGATGCAATAACGACTGCCGCAACATCATTACTAGAAGGAATTGTTTTTAATTTCGGCGTAATCATCATTGCCATTCTAATTATGGGTACGACAATTTCTTGGGAACTCACACTTGTTTCTGTAACTATCATGCCAATAGGATTGACTATCTTAAATAAAATACGATATAACAAACGAAAATACACAAAAATACATCGTGAGATTTACGCTGACATGACTGAAAAAGTATTAGAATCGGTTGAAGGCATGAAAGTGATTCGTGCTTACGTTCAAGAAGAAAATGATTTAAAGAAACAATATGAAGCGATTGATAAAGATATAGAATCTTGGCGTTATATTGTTAATTACGAAAACTGGTTCAATCCATTATTCGAAATTATTTATGGACTTTCATATTTCTTAGCGTTTGCTTATGGAACGTATTTAATCATTAATCAAGAGATTACTGTTGGTGAATTAATTACATTTGTTTCCTATATTGGAATGCTTTTATCACCTATAATCTCTGTCTCAACGATTTTCTCTCAGATTAACAATGCCACTATCTCTGTTGATCGTTATGACGAAATATTACAAGCTATTCCAGAAGTTCATGATGAATCGGACTCGTTACCAATCATTCAATTTAGTCAAATCGACTTTAAAAATGTTACTTTTAAATATCCTTTTGATAAGTTACCAGTCATCAAGAATATCGACTTTTCAATTGTCAACGGTCAAACCATTGGCATTGTTGGTCCGACGGGTGCTGGCAAATCGACATTAATTAGACAACTTTTGCGTGAATTTAATACAACAAGCGGTGAGATATTTATTGATAATGTTCCTATTCATGATTATAAGATTAATGATGTACGTAATTTAGTCGGTTATGTTCCGCAAGAACATATGCTGTTTAAAAAAGCGGTTGATGAAAATATACTTGTAGGTAATCCGAGAGCTCGACTTGAAGATTTGGATAAAGCGGTTAAAATAGCAGATTTTGAAAAGGATATCATGTATTTGACTGATGGACTACATACAATGGTTGGAGAAGCTGGAACGACTTTATCTGGTGGACAAAAGCAACGATTATCTATCGCTAGAGCATTGATTAAAGATCCTCAAATATTAATATTAGATGATTCCTTAAGTGCCGTTGATGCAAAAACTGAGGAAAACATCATTGGGCATTTAAAAGAATCAAGAAGTGGTAAGACGAATATTATCATTGCTCACCGTTTTTCAGCGATTCAAGATGCAGATCAAATTCTTGTTCTTGAAAAAGGCGTTATCACTCAACGCGGAACTCATACCGAACTGTTAAAACAAGAAGGCTGGTATAAGCAACAATACATTCAGCAAATTACGATGAAGTAGGTGTGATGATGAAAACGATGAAAAAAGTATGGAGATATATCTCCAAATATAAAAAGCTGTTATTCATTTCACTTGGTGCAATGATCATTGTACAAGCTCTTGGCTTGTTGTCGCCTTTAATTGTTAAAACAATTTTAGATGATTATTTGGTAGGTATTGAAAAACCTTGGTATGAAGTTGCAGAACAAAACGAAAATACAGTCACCTATGATAATCGTTACTTTACACAAGAGATTGTTACAAATGATGGAGCGTCCGTCGTGATTTACGAAGGGGGATACTATTTTAGTGAAACTATTGTTATCCCAGGAAACAAACAGTTAGATGGCAGTATTTTGAGAGTTATCGCTCAAGATGGTGTAACTTCAACTTACAATGTCATTCAATTGGAAAGAAGTGAAGTAGTAGCGTTCTATCAACCATTCATTTCCCCTTTAACAATTTTAATTATCTTACTGTTCGTTCGCTTCTTATTACAAGTCATCTTTATGTATATTCAGCGTATCTCAACGTCTATGATTAATGTCAATATCGTTAGGGACGCAAGAAAAGATGCAATTGCTTCTTTACAACGAATGCCGATGTCTTATTTTGAAACTGAGCCAGCAGGAAAGATTGCTAACCGAATCATCAGTGATGTCGGTGGTATGATGGGATTATTCTCTACCATCATGAATCT
>CAYIYY010000100.1:0-4793 GCA_964367605.1 uncultured Candidatus Izemoplasmatales bacterium
TGGGGAGATTTATTATGAAGAAAATAACGATTATTATTTTGGGAAGTGTTGTGTCTTTAGTGTTATTTTTTGGAATTTCTTTATTAACCGGTTATAACAAACTTGTGGATAGAGATATTAGTGTTGACTATCAATATTCTGTTATTGACACTCGGTTGCAACAACGTTATGATACTTTAACTCAACTCGCTACTGCCGTCAATGGCTTTCAAGCACATGAACAAACAATTTATGACATGATTACTTCAGCTCGTGAAGCTTACGCTACTGCGAAAGCGAACGGGGATTTACAAGGCATGATTGATGCAGATGCATTACAATCGATTGCATTAGCTGATTTATTAGTGTTATTCGAAGATAATGAACCTTTACAAGCCTCAGAGGCCTATGGCGATTATATGGATGCTGTTTGGGGTATTGAATCAGCGTTGTCAGAAGCGAGACGTCAATATAATTTATCGGTACAAGAATACAATCTTTATGTACGAAAATTCCCTGGCGTATTATATGCTTCTTTGTATAATTACGAAAAAGAATATGACTACTGGAAAGTTGGGCCAGATGCAACAGAAGTTCCAGATATCGTATTTGGCAGTTAAGAATGAAACCAGTTTTGAAGGTTTTCGTCCTTCTCATAATGATGGGGATTTTTCTCATTGGATGTAAAACTGATCATCCTGACTTTGAACCATCTAACGGACTTTATCCCGAACCAACGGAAGAATTTTATGTAAATGATTTTGCTGATAAATTAGTACCAGCCGTTGAGTCAACTATCATTCGCGAAGGCGAACGATTGTTTGAAGAAGTATCTGATGATGGTCTCATATCGGGTGTTCAAATTGTATTTGCGACATTTGCCGTTGAAAGCGAAAGTAAGATTGCTGAATATAATATCACAGATATCTATAACCAATGGGGAGTAGGAACAAACGACATGGGGATTTTAGTCGTCTATTTCTATGTTGGTGATGAAGATAAACCTGAAGAATTAGTTTTGTCTGAAGTATACATCTTCACTGGATTAACAATGGAGATGTATTTAAGTCCGATCGAATCAGGTAATATTTTAGATGAAACCATCATGACTGATATGGATGAATCGATGGCGACCGCTCAATTATTATATGAAATGTTAGACGTGGTTTATGTGGAAGTATTTGAATATGAATCAATTAACTATAATATGGACGAATACCAGTACTATTTAGATACCTACGATGAATATGGGAATTATGACAATCTATGGGGTTGGATTATTTATGTAGTTTTATCGCCCTATGCCGTTTGGTGGGAAAAAGGAGTTTTGCTTATTGCTGGAATGTTAATTTTTGGGGTAGGCGGCGGTGTTGTTAAAAATATCGGTGGTGGCGGTAAAAGCGGTGGAATGGGAATTCGTCGGAGAAGATGAAGTATCGGTTTCATTATGAGATTTAAAGGTCGATAATTCCTTCATTATCAAAGAATAATTTCTTGACATCACGTGCAAAAAAAAGTATAATTTAAATGCTGCTTTGGGGTGGTAAGAATGAAGTGGTCAATCAACGAACTTAATAAATTTCGACTAACAAACAATACGTTTGATTACGTGAGTGATTTTCATTCGTTTATAACAGATGATTTAATCGATTTAATCGATATCTCAGATGTTTCTGTATCAGGTTCCTTTCAAGTATTGGAAGCTTTTGAACAGTATTTATTCGATGTGAAAATTCAATGTACTTTAACACTTGCTTGTGCAATTTCATTAAAACCCGTTGAAGTCCCCATGGACTTTGAAACAACGTTGTCCTTCGCAACCTCTTTAATCGATGATTCCGTCTATTTAATAGAAGGCAATACCGTTGATTTAGATCCGGTTGTATGGGCGAACATTCTCATCGAGAAACCGATGCGAGTCGTTGCTAGTGATGCTTACGATGAATACAGTGAAGAATTAGTAACGCTTGATGAAGAAGAAAAGATGAATCAGAACCCCTTTGGAAAACTTAAACAATAAACGGAGGTGAAAACATGGCAGTACCTTTTAGAAAGACCAGTAAATCAGCTAAAAGAAAAAGAAGAACGCATTTCAAATTGAATGCACCAACGATGATTGTTTGTCCTAATTGTGGTGAATTGACTTTGTCACATCAAGTATGTAAAAAATGTGGATTTTACAAAGGCAAATTAGTTTTAGAACCAAAACCCGAGAAAACAGACAAAGAATAATCAAAAGAAAAGAAGCGCTGAGAATCTCGGCGTTTTTCTTTTATCAAAAAATCGATTATTATGCTATAATAGATTTATTGAATTGAGGTGAAAAAATGGCTGATCAATACCAACACGTTTCCGTGTTATTAAAAGAATCAATCGAACTTTTAAATATTAAACCTGATGGGATATATGTTGATATGACCCTCGGTGGTGGCGGACATAGCGAAGCCATTTTAAATCACTTAACAACAGGCACCTTAATTGGGTTTGATCAAGATACCTATGCACTTTCGAAAGCAAAAGAACGATTAAGTCGTTTTTCAAACGTCATTTATGTGAATAAAAACTTTGTTCATGTAAAAGAAGCTTTAACTGACATTGGTATTAACAAAGTCGATGGTTTTATCTATGATTTAGGAGTTTCCTCTTTTCAATTTGATATCGCTGAAAGAGGCTTTAGTTATCAATTAGATAGTCCTTTAGATATGAGAATGGACCAAAACGCTGAATTAACAGCTTACCATATTGTTAATGACTACTCGTTTTCAGAATTAATGCAAATATTATTTCGCTATGGCGAGGAACCCAATGCCAAAATGATTGCTTCTGGCATCATTCGAGCGAGACTTATTAAACCAATTGAAACCACATTAGAATTAGTTGAAATCATCAAAAAGTCACTCCCCATGAAAATTTTGTCCAAAAAAGGCCATCCCGCTAAACAAACGTTTCAAGCGTTAAGAATCGCCGTTAATGACGAATTAAGGGTGTTTGAGACATCTTTAAGACAAGCCATTGATTTATTAGCGCCTCAAGGCAGAATCGCTGTCATCACCTTTCATTCGCTTGAAGATAGAATCTGCAAACAAACGTTTAAAGAATTATCAACCATTGATATTCCTAAAGGATTACCCATCATCGTAACTGAAAAGCCAATCTTACGTCTTGTTAATAATCACGTTATTACCGCTTCAGAAGAAGAATTAGCGAATAATAACCGAGCAAAAAGTGCGAAGTTGCGTGTGTGCGAAAAAAATGAATAATGCCATTGTTTTTTCTTGACACTCAATAGGCGTTATGATATTATATTTTTGCACTGATTTGCAGGTGTAGTTCAATGGTAGAACTCCAGCCTTCCAAGCTGATCATGAGGGTTCGATTCCCTTCACCTGCTCCAATGAACAAAACACCCTATGCTGCCATAGGGTTTTATTTTTTAAATATTTGATATAATTAGTATAGAAGTTATACGGAAGAGTATCGAAGTGGTTATAACGGGCCGCACTCGAAACGCGGTTGTCTGAAAGGGCACGTGGGTTCGAATCCCACCTCTTCCGCCAGTTGTTAATAAGTGAGGGAAACCTTTTTATATATATAAACTGTCGAGATGTGGCGCAGTTTGGTAGCGCGCTTGGTTCGGGACCAAGAGGTCGTGGGTTCGAATCCCGTCATCTCGACCATTTTTATCAAATAGAGGCATTTTTCTTCGGAAAAGTGCCTTTTTGTTATCCTTATTCATAAGTTTCATTTTTCAACTAATAATCTGTGTGATTGACAAGAATGGTTATAAGAAATGCCACCACTAAAAGACAAGCGATGATTAAAATAAAAAAACACCTTGTTTTCCAAATAGAATTTTGGATTCAAGGTGTTTTAATTAATTTCGATAAAGTCTATTAATAGTTTACTCCAACTGCAACAACATTCTCAATGTTATCTGCACTGCATGGCGTGACACCATAAACCATATTACATGATGGGCATTTAGCTTCATGTGTGGTCATCATGAACGTGTGGGAACAACCACACTTTATTTCGAATGCATTAGGTAACACTTCGTTTGATACACCTTTTCGACGTATTTTATCAACGGCATTTTGTTCGCTTGAACATCCACAATTATTTGACATAAGACTCCTCCTCATTCATTAAGATTATACATTTGGTTTGTATTATATACAAGCAATATGGTAATCAATCATTGAGAGATTCAAACATGATTTATCATTTTAGATAATTTATTAGATCATTAATCTTGAATTTGTCTATTTTAGTCTTTTTTTTTCACTTTTATTTTTATATATATTTAAACGAACTTTAAAGAATACATAGGCACTTATGGTAAAATAAAATAGATATGAGGTGATTATCAATGATTAAATTAGTACCTATTGATGAAAATAACTATAGCGAATGTTTAAAACTTTCTGTCTTTGAATCACAAAGAGGATTTGTTGCCACCAATGTTAAGTCATTAGCGCAAGCTTATATTCACCGCGATAGAACCGAACCCTATTGCATCTACCATGATGATACGATGGTTGGTTTTGTCCAAATTATCAGTGATGATGAAAACAAAGAAAATATGAATCTATGGCGCTATATGATTGATCAACGTTACCAAGGTATGGGTTATGGAAAAGAAGCTTTAAAAGTATTGATTGATAATATTCGTTCTAGAAATCAGTTTAAATCAATTACACTATCTTATGAACCTGAAAATACCCTTGCAGAAAAACTTTATTCGTCATTTGGTTTTGTACCAACAGGGGTTATTGACGAAGGAGAAGTAGAGATGATTTTAAAACTTTAAATTA
>CAYIYY010000101.1:0-4785 GCA_964367605.1 uncultured Candidatus Izemoplasmatales bacterium
GAATTAGGCCATTTAAGCGGAGACGAAGTCCTCAAGCAAGTAGCTGAATGTATTAAAAAATCAATTAGACCTTTAGACATCGCTGCTAGATGGGGCGGTGAAGAATTCATCTTGTTACTATCAAAGACCACCGCTTCAGAAGCCATTCAAATTGTTAGTAACATTCAAAAAAGTTTATCAGAAATTTCGGTTTCATCAGATTTAAAGATAACGATGAGTTATGGAATTGTCAGTTCAAAAGAAGCCAAGTCTTTAAGTGAATTATTTCATCTAGCTGACCAAAAGATGTATCAAGCCAAAGATAATGGTAGAAATCAATATGTGATTTGATCATATTAGCCATAAATAAAAACATAACCAGTTTTTTACTTGGTTATGTTTTTATTTACAAAAAATATAATAAATAGATAATTGTCTTGAAGTGGCGACCCGAAAGGGATTCGAACCCCCGACCAAAAGCTTAGGACGCTTCTGCTCTGTCCAGCTGAGCTACCGGGCCACTCTTAAAATATTATATCATAATTAAGAGTGATTATTAGATACAAAAAATATAAAAAGCAGCTGAACAAATGTTCAACTGCTTCAAATATCTAAATGGCGACTCGGAGGAGATTCGAACTCCTGACCGACGGCTTAGAAGGCCGTTGCTCTATCCAGCTGAGCTACCAAGTCGGAACGCATAGATTATTATAATATAATACCCTGCTTTTGTAAAGTGAATTTTATCACTGATTTCGATTAAATGTCTCTGATAATAAATCATAAAAAATACAGAAATACCCCTAAAGATATTCCTGTATTCAATGAATGTTTTAGTATTTCGATAATTCTTCCATGTCTTTGTCACCACGTCCCGATAAATTAATGACAATGATCTGGTCTTTTCGCATCGTTTTAGCTTTTTGCATTGCACCATAAACCGCATGCGCTGATTCAATCGCAGGGATAATTCCTTCCATTTTTGAAAGGTATTTTAAAGCATAAACGGCTTCCTCATCTGTAACAGCGATGTACGCTGCTCTTTTGCTTTCAAGTAGATGAACATGTTCTGGACCGACACCGGGATAATCGAGACCCGGCGAAATTGAATAAACGGGCAGTACTTCACCGAAATCATCTTGAATGAATTTAGTATACATGCCATGGAAGACACCATCTTTTCCAAGCGTCATCGTCGCTGCGTGAAGTTTTGTCTCAATACCTTTACCAGCCGCTTCACAGCCTAAAAGAGAGACTTCACTATCCAGTAAAAAATCATAGAATGCACCAATAGCGTTGGAACCACCACCCACACAAGCAACCACCAAATCAGGTAATCGTTTCTCGATTTCGAATAGTTGAGCTTTTATTTCTTCGCCAATGACCTTTTGGAATTCCCGAACCATTAAAGGATAAGGATGCGGTCCTACCGCTGATCCAATTAAGTAATAAGTATTTTCCAAATGCGTCGCAAAATCATAAAATGCTGCATCGACCGCATCCTTTAAGGTTTTAGTCCCTAACGCTACGCCATGGACCTTTGCCCCTAAGAGTTCCATCCTAAAGACGTTGAGCGCTTGTCTTCGCATGTCCTCTTCGCCCATGTAGATTTCGCATTCTAAGCCAAATAGCGCACACGCCGTTGAGGTCGCAACCCCATGTTGCCCTGCGCCCGTTTCAGCGATTATTCTGGTTTTACCCATTCTTTTTGCGAGTAATACTTGACCGAGTATATTATTGATTTTATGCGCTCCCGTATGATTTAAATCTTCACGTTTTAGATATATTTTTGCACCGTTTAAATCTTCTGTCATCCGTTTTGCATAATAAAGCATCGAAGGTCTTGATGCATAGTTTTTTAATAAATCATGAAATTCTCCGAGAAACACCGAATCATGACGGTATTTTTCAAATGCATATTCAACTTCTTTAATTGCTCTCAGGACGTCACCCTCAACGAATTGACCACCATAAATTCCAAATTCTCTTTTTTCCATCATAATCTCCTATTTTTTTAGTTTTAATTTTTTTTTGACTTTGATAAAATAGAAGATTCCTTCAAGTGAATGTCATGATATTCCTCCTTTTTACACATAAAAAAAGAGTCATCACCCCTGCCTGGGGCGATGACTCGCTGTGCCACCCAAATTTAGAGACAAAAGTCTCCCTTTTTTCAGTATCAAACAATACTTAACTCAATAACGGGAGTTCCCGGGAATGACTACGTATCGCCATCCATCTTACAAGCCCATTCATTCATAATTTCATAAGTGGGCTTACACCTTCCCCACCTCGCTAGATATGTCCTTATCAACTACTATCCTTGATCATTGATTTTATTTCGTATGATTATACAATTCATTGAACCTGAATGCAAGAGGTATTTTAAAAAAAATTATTATTTTGCATTTTGGAAGCCATCTCTTACCATATGACCCCATCCTGTATCTTTGCGCATCGACGCAAAGAATCCGACAATTCGGTACATCGAGATAAACTGTCTCCAACCGAAATTTTCAAAAATTGCGATCAATATTAAGCGGAAGGTGTCTTTTTTACTTAAATAGAGTTGATCTCTTTCAGTGACGAGCAAGGCAAATAAAGATAGTGTAATTCCAAGCTCTATAGATGTTAACAATAATAATAACACGATATTCAAACTCAATAATCCTAAAGCCCCTGAAATAATTAAGGCAAATATGCCTTGAATTTCGATAAGAGGTCCAAACATCTCGAATAAAAAGAAATAAGGTGTTCCAATGATACCGGCTTGTTTATACTTAGGATTACCTATCATGATTCGGTGATAAGACAAGATGTCCACGAGACCACGTTGCCAACGATTTCTTTGTTTCCTAAAACTTTTAAAGTTTTGCGGAACTTCAGTATAACAAATCGCATTATAGATATAATCAACTCGGAAGTTTAAATGCCGATCATACGCTTGCTTCGTAATTCGTACAACCAGTTCCATATCTTCACCAACCGTATCTTTCTTAAACGCTGAAGTGGTTAAATAGCCGCCTACTTCGGCGATAATCCGTCTTTCAAACAGACCAAAAGCGCCTGAGATAATCAGTAAACTCTTCAATTCAGACCAACCGATTCTTCCTAAAGTAAAAGCTCTTAAGTACTCAATCGTTTGTAAGGAAGCCAAAGAATTTTTTGAAAGACCTTGTTCTTCTATGAATCCATGATTGACAACTGAACCGTTGACCGGAAAAATGTTTCCGCCTAAGGCTAAAGTAATCTCATCATGATCTAAAGAAGAACTCATCAGTTTTAATAAAGCGTCTGGGGCAAGCAATGAATCAGCGTCAATGCCGCAAACGTATTCGTTCTTTGCGGTGTTGATGCCAACATTCAAGGCATCAGCTTTCCCCCCGTTGATTTTGTCAATAATCGTTAAATTCGGAATATTCTTGTTTTTGTAAACGGCTTTAATCGCTTTTGTATTGATTAATGGACGAATCGGGATATTTCTTCTTTCTAGACGGAAATGTTCGATGAGCTTTTCTAAGGTTTTATCTTTACTACCATCATTGACAACGATGACTTCATAATCAGGATATTTCAAATTGAGAAGTGAAGTAACGGATTCAACGATACTTAATTCTTCATTATAAGCGGGAGCGATAATCGAAATTGAGCCTAAAATGCCTTTTTCATAAAGCATAGACTTACTCTTGATGTCCCATAATAATCGTTGTTTTCTCGCTCCAAAAGCCGATAAGAACGCCAAAATGAAATAAAGTCCATTCACAATCAAATAGTAATAGACGACCGAATTACTCATCATTAAAACATATTGTTCTATCCAGTTTCTGATGGGTGAGGAAAAGACCTTAGATAATGTCGTTAACGCAAATAATAGGGGAAAGAATAATAACGCAATCATTAAGATAATCCAAAGCCATTTAATCTTTGAAGATTCAATCTCCGAATTAATTCTCTGTGCAGGAGGTGTTTTTACCTTATCGTAACCTAATCGTTTTAATACTGTAGCCTCTAAGTAATCATTTAATTCTTGATAGAATAGATTATTTTCTTTTGCGACGGGTTTAATGATTCTAAAGAGCGATTTTTCTAAATCGGTATCAAGATTGACATTTAAAAAAGCAATCAAACTCGCAGTATAGCCACACTCGATGATTCGAGTTAAGACTTGCTTTAAACTTTCGTCTTTTGAGTTTTGATACTTTAATGCCAAATATTCGATTTTACTCGATAGAACATTGGCGATTAATTTGGATTCGATTTCAGTAGTCGATGTCTTAAAATATTCAACTAGTTGTAAATAGAGTTCAAAATTAGTTTCCACCATTCCTTGAATAACTTCAATGATTTTATTATCGATGCTGGTTGTGTTTGCCATCGTTAGTAATCGTTTGATTTGATCAAAGGAGTTTATTTTGGATAAAGCCATAATCGCAATTTTAACCACTTCTTCATCTTGATGTTTTAAATAATAATCATCCGTGATGTTATAATCATAAACACTCGATAAAACCGTCAAAATTCGGTAATACAGCCGTTTCACACGACTTTCAACCATGGATGAGTAAGTTTCGTTCAAAACGCCAGATAAGTGTTTTTCGACTTTGATGAGTTCGCCGATGAGCGCTTGCTTAAAATCATCTCGAAAAACACTTTCAGACAAATCAACGAACAATTCTTTAATCTCCGGTTCTTTTCGATTAAAGATATCTGGAATATGAACTCGGTTCATTAACAAGTAATTCTTAATGATTTGGATTGCCCGAGATTGATAATATTTTTTACTGCCAACGATACTATCAATAAGAG
>CAYIYY010000102.1:0-4778 GCA_964367605.1 uncultured Candidatus Izemoplasmatales bacterium
ATATAATACATATTAAGAAGTTCAAAATAATATGAGGAGAAAATGATATGGAAAATGAAAAATTATTAAAATTAAGACGCTTTAACATGATTATGGGCGGATTACATCTAATTCAAGGAATTATGATGTTAATCTTAGCCACCACTGTGATTCAAAACATTGCGGAATTTAAACCAATGATTACACAACTGTTTATTCAGTTTAATGTCGTAACTCAAAGTTTAGAACCTGCAAGTAAGAATCTATTCGAATTACCCTTTGGTATTTTAGTTGCTGTATTCTTACTACTCTCTGCTGCTGCTCATGCTTTAATCTCTTTACCAAAGAAATTCAATGACATTTATAACACTGACTTACAAAAAGGCATTAACAAATTCCGTTGGTTCGAATACGCATTAAGTTCTTCAGTGATGATTGTATTGATTTCAACCTTATTTGGGGTCTATGACATTGCTACTTTAATATTAATCTTTGTAGTCAACGCTTCAATGAACCTATTCGGTCTTGTCATGGAACAATTGAACGTTGGTAAAGACAAAAAGAATTTAGACTGGGGTCCTTTCATTTGGGGTTCTATCGCTGGATTAGCTCCTTGGGTTGTTATCATTATCTATATGACTGGAAACAGTAATTTAGACATGGTTCCTTGGTTTGTATGGGCGATTGTCGGAACTTATTTCGTTGCTTTCAACACCTTCCCTATCAATATGATTTTACAATATCTCAAGGTAGGAAAATGGAAAGATTATCTCTATGGTGAAAGAACGTATATCGTATTAAGTTTAGTGGCTAAATCAATCCTTGCTTGGCTCGTATTATTTGGCGCAATGCAACCATAAAAAAGTAAATAAAGATAATGACCGATGTCGGAAGGCATCGGTCATTTTTTAATCGTAATAGATTTCCATTTCTAATCTAATTAAGTTATTGATTTCTTCTTTAATCTTGAATCCAGATCTTTGAAGAAAATCCATCGCTCTTAAATTGTCCTTTGAAATCATTGTCGTGACTTTTTTTGCTCTCCGATTTTTCATTTTTTGAACGAGATCTAACATGGCTAATTTGCCAATGCCACGTTTTTGATAATCTTTGTCGAGCATGAGCGACAATAACTGATACTCTTTAGGTGCGGTTGCTTGAACTAAAACTGCTCCGCAAGGTTTTTCTTCATACAACACGACACACATAGCTTTATCTTCATCTTTTGAATAAGTTGAAAATAAGGTATTTGGATCAATTGCATATCCTGTTTGATCTGGAAAAAGACTGAAATTTTTTACGATATGTTCGTATTCTTTTGTATAATCGCTTAATCTAACCATTTTGTCCTCCGATAGATAAAAAGTGATTGCTTCAGGGGGCAACCGACTCCATACTATCAATGAATTTTAGATATTTCAATAGGTTTGTCATTTTTAATTTATGAAAATACAAATCATTTGTAGAAACAACAATAGGTAAACCTGCTTTAGTTTTGATAAAGCGTTTGATAAATAGTGCGTTTTATAGTAAACTATAGCCAAATACTATGAAAGGATTGATAACTTGGGCGTAAAAATTATCCTCGGTAAATTACTAGAATCAATTAAGGCTACAATGCCAATATCAATTATCATCCTTGGCGTCAGTCTTATCATCGGAATCGATACACCATTAATTATAAGTTTTATTATCGGTGATATTCTATTGATTCTCGGATTGACACTCTTTTCAATAGGATCATCAGCTTCGATGGTGTCAATCGCAGAATCAATTGGGATTTACATCGTCAAAAAACGAAGTTTATGGATCTATATCTTGGTTGCTTTCTTAGTAGGCTTTATGATTACTATTGCAGAACCGGCTTTATGGGTTTTAGCTGACCAGTTTAAAACAGTTGTGACAGAACCTGTGTTAATCTTTTCTATTTCTGTGGGTGTTGGGACTTTTGTGGTATTAGCCTTATTAAGAATCTTAACGCAGTTCCGATTATCAACGTTATTTATGATCAGTTACTTCATTCTATTTTTAGTTGCGATTATCGTCGCTCAGTTTAATCCAGAATTCATTCCGGTTGCTTTTGATTCAGGTGGTGTTACAACCGGTCCGATGGCCGTCCCATTTATCATGGCGCTCGGTTTTGGTATCTCAAAATCACGTGGTGACAGAGCTTCTGAAGAAGATTCATTTGGATTGATTGGTGTCGCATCGATTGGACCGATATTATCCGTTTTAATCCTAGGGTTATTTTATGAACCGGTCATTCCGGTTAGCGATACTTCCACAACCTTTATAGAATACTTAGTGATGAATTTAATCCAAATGGCAATAGCGATTTTGCCTTTTGTGCTATTCTTTACGATATTCCAATTAATTGCTTTTAAGCTGAACAAAAAACGCGTCATCACCATTTTAATTGCTTTTGTATATACTTATGTGGGTTTAGTCTTATTCTTAACCGGCGCAAACGCAGGACTCGTTAATATCGGTCATGCGATTGGGAACTATTTTGCGAATATCGAATATAACTGGATCTTAATCCCTTTAGGCATGATCTTCGGTTTCACGATTGTCGCTGCTGAACCGTCTGTCGTTGCCTTAAATAGACAAGTTGAAGAAGTCAGTGCCGGTGCTATTTCAAGAAAATTTATGATGGCCTCATTATCCGTTGGCGTTTCAATCGCCATTGGGTTGGCACTCCTTCGAGTTATCACCGGAATCAGTATATTTTATATTCTCATTCCGGGATATATTCTTGCAATTGTCTTAACCCAGTTTACGCCAAGGATATTTTCATCGATTGCCTTTGATTCAGGGGGTGCGGTAAGCGGGGCCATGACTTCTGCTTTCCTCATGCCTTTTGCTCTTGGTGCTTCACATGCTTTAGGTACGAATATCTTACTCGATGCTTTTGGATTAGTAGCGTTTGTCGCAATGACACCGCTCATTACCATTCAATTACTCGGATTAGTTTACAAAATGAAACAACATAAAGTCCAAGTGACTGAAATCGATGATGATATCATGGACTTAACCGGAGGTAAAAAATGAAACTCTTAATTTCAATTGTCCCTAAAGAGTTACACGACGATGTCGTGAAAATCATTGGAGAATCAATCATTGATTATCAAACATCCATCCCAGCTAAAGGTACGGCTCCTTTAGAAATATTAGAATATTTTAGTATTGGAGAAAGCGAACGCGATGTCATCTTGAGTATTATCGATGATCAAGATACTCAAATAATCTTTAACCGATTAAAAGAAGAACTCGACTTTTTAGAATCGGGACGAGGTGTTGCGTTCACCGCGTCAATTGATGCTTTAACAAAACTAGGTTATAAATACTTATATCATGAATTAACGGAGGAATCATCTCATGGAAAAAAATAAAGAAGTCATTTTATTTGTTTGTAATCATGGTTTTGCTTACGACGCGATGACTGAAGCAAGAAAAGCAGGGGCTCGTGGAGGAACGATTATTCATGGACGTTCTTCGATTTCAACCGAAAAGGAAAAGTTTTTTGGGATTACATTACATCCAGAAAAAGATATCTTAATGATTGTTTGTTTAGAAGAACAAAAAGAAGTATTAATGAAAGTTATCACTTCAAAGTATGGCGTTACAACTGAAGCGAGAGGACTTTGTTTCTCAATTAAAGTTGAAGACTCTATCGGCTTCAGTTTTGACCCCATCCCGTTTCCGACTGAAAAATAAAATAAGAATCATCTCGGAGGTGCGATTATGAGTTGCATTTTTAGACATTATTATGCCAATTCAAGATTCACACAAGATTTTCTTAAAATTAGAAATTTTCTGATTCGTATTAATGAAGAAAGTTTAGCGGCCGTGAACTATCCCTTCGGAAGGTGGGAATGGATGAACTCCTTAGAAAATCATTCAAAAAAGACCATGGAAAAAATCGGTATTTGGGAAGATGCTGGTATCATTGTCGGAGTTGCATTATTTGAAAGCGAGTTCGGTGATACTTGGTTAATCACCGATCCGTTATATACCCATTTAAAACGTGAAATGTTAGACTATGCGATGCATAATATGGTTGGTGAAAAAGGATTTCGGCTATCAATTAACCGCAACGACACCGAATTACAAGCAATCGCAGCTGAATTTCTATTTATTCCAACCGATCATCACGAACCTGATTCCTTCATTGAAATCAGTGAACTCCCTGATTATCAATTGCCAGAAGGTTTTTCTATCGTTAGTTTAAAAGATCGCTATGATATGTTAGAATATAACCGTGTTTTATGGCGAGGATTTAATCATCCTGGTGAAGAAAGTAACGACGAGGAAACTCTCAAGGCTAGAATTCAAAGTATATCAGGCCCTGATGTTCATTTAAATCTCAATATTGCCGTGGTCGCACCAAATGGTCATTTTGTCTCTTATTGTGGGATGTGGCACATTCCTAAAACAAAATACGCTTTAGTTGAACCGGTCGCAACCGACCCTGAGTACCGTAAAATGGGCCTTGGAAAAGCAGCGTTACTAGAAGCGATAAAACGATGCGGAAAAGCGGGAGCTACCTATGCTTTTGTCGGATCAAATCAAGATTTTTACTACCACATTGGTTTTAAACCTTATTCCGCCAATACCTGGTGGATACAATCAAATTAAACATCAATACCATGAGAAACGGACGAAAAAAATCCGTTTCTCTTTTTTAAAAAAATCTCAATAATAAATGTTTTTTCTAAACCTTTATCAAATTCAACGGTATTGAAACTATCATTATTAGTCTTGATTACTTAAATTGAAATTTTTGTCCTATTCTTGGT
>CAYIYY010000103.1:0-4754 GCA_964367605.1 uncultured Candidatus Izemoplasmatales bacterium
GAATCATCAGTGATGTCGGTGGTATGATGGGATTATTCTCTACCATCATGAATCTTTTGGTTAACGCAAGCCTTGCTGTTATATTTGCATATATTGGGATGTTTTATCTTGATCCCAAGTTGGCACTCATTACGTTTGTTGCCTTCCCTATAATATATATATGGTTAAGATACTTTGTTAAAAAGCTCAATATTATTGCCGTTAAAGTCAATGAACAAAATTCAATGATAACAGCACAATTAAATGAAATCATTAACGGCATCTCCATTTTACAAATCTTTAATTTTAAGCAACAAACTGAACAGAACTTCAATCAATTATCAAAAGAATTCGTTCAAGAGAAATTAAAAGAAACAAGACTGCATTTGACCATTGGTTGGAATATGATTCGACTTATTGGCGCATTAGTGACTGCGGCCATTGTATTCTACTTTGGTAACGGTTATCTCAATATTGTTGGTTTCGTTGTCACTGCGGGTATTATTTATGCCTATAACGACTTTTTATCAAGACTGATTGAACCCGTTGGCACGTTATTCAGAGAAATTGGAAACTTACAGCATGCAATCGTTCGAACCGAAAGAATCTTTAAAATCATCGATGGTGAACAAGAAGACGTTCATTTAGAAACCTTACCGAGATTCAAAGGGAAAATTGAGTTTGATAATGTTTGGTTCTCATATTCAGAAGGACATCCGGTATTAAAAGGTATCAATTTAGTTGTTCAACCTGGTGAAATGGTTGGATTAGTTGGCCATACAGGTTCAGGTAAATCGTCTCTTATGAGTTTATTGCTTCGTTTCTATGATTTCAAACAAGGTGATATGGGTCATATTTATATCGATGATGAAGACATTACCAAACATTCAAAACGTTCATATAGGCAAAACATAGGGATTATTTTACAAGATCCAGTCCTATTCAAAGCAACGTTAGCCGATAATATTCGCTTTGGCATGAAAAATGTTACGGATCAAGAAATTGAAGACATCTTAATCCAAATCGGCGGAAAGAAAATCTTAGATAAGCTAGAAAACGGATTACTGACACAAGTATCTCGTGGCGGAACCAATTTTTCAGTGGGTGAAAAGCAAATCATCTCATTTGCTAGAGCTGTCGTTCATAATCCAGCAATTTTAATTATGGATGAAGCGACTGCAAATATTGATACAGAAACTGAAGAGATGATTCAAAATGCCTTAGAATCCGTTGCGAAGGGCAGAACGATGATTATTATCGCTCACAGGTTGTCAACGATTAAGAACGCTAATAAGATTGTTGTTCTTGAAAATGGGATTAAAGTTGAAGAAGGAAAACACAAAGATTTATTACAAAAAAATGGTGTTTACGCCAATATTTATCGTTCTCAAGTCAAAACAGGAGAAAATCATTCGTGATTTCTCCTTTTTTCTTCGGATATGTTTTTGAAATGCTTTATTTTTTTTATACAGCTATGATATAATAATTAAGACTGAAAGCGTTTTAGACGAGAGGAGAATAATAAAGCATGAAAGAATATCTTGCAGAAAATGTCAAAAACGTCATAATTCTTGGGCATTTAGGAAGTGGTAAGACCTCTTTATCAGAGTCGCTGATTTTTACAGCGGGTGGAATTGAGAAGAAGGGCGAAGTTGAAAAGAAGAATACGATTTCCGATTATACTGTTGAGGAACAAGGAAGGTTATCCTCAACGTCGACAGCTGTTGTTCCTGTCGAATTTAAGAACTTCAAGTTTAATTTTTTAGACGCTCCTGGCGCCGATGAATTTATCGGTGACATTCGTCATACCTTAAAAGTAGCGAGTGGAGCTATCCTTGTTTTAGACGCAACCAAAGGCGTTGAAGTTGGTGCGGAAAAAATGTGGCTTGAAATTAAAAAAGCAAAACTTCCTGCCATCATATTTGTTAATAAGATGGATAAGGAAAACGTCAAGTTTGACGAAGTATTAGAGTTAATTCGTACAAAACTCGGAAAACAAGCTGTACCATTCTGCCTTCCAATTGGTAAAAAAGAAGAGTTTTCTGGATTTGCAGATATCGTTGAATTAAAAGCGCGTATCTATGATGGTCAAAAATCGGTTGATGGTGAAATTTATCCTGATAAGATGGATAAAGTTAAAGCTCTTCGACAAGATTTGGTTGAAGCTGTTGCTGGCGCCGATGAAGCTTTATTAGAAAAATACTTCAATGGCGAAGAATTGACCATGGAAGAAATTAAACATGGTTTAAAATTAAGTGTCTCATCTGGAGAAGCTGTTCCTGTAGCTGTTGGTAGTGCAACGAAAGACATTGGTCCATTAACATTACTTCATATGATCAGAGAATATTTCCCAACTGTTTCTGAATGTGATGAAGCATTGGGACTCAAAACCGATAAAGAAACTGAAATCACTCGTAAAATTTCTGATGATGAACCCTTTTCAGCATTTGTGTATAAAACGACAATCGACCCATTCGTTGGAACGATTAATTTTATGCAAATTAAATCGGGTACATTAAAGAAAGATCAAGAAGTTTATGTTTCTAATAGCGGTGAAGTAGAAAAAATCGGACAATTATTTATTCCGATGGGTAAAGTGTCAATCCCAGTTGAGACAGTTCATGCTGGGGATATTTGCGCAATCGCAAAAATGAGTAAGGTTTATACAGATACAACGATATCTGATAAGAAATCTCCAATCATTTACCCAGCTGTTGAAACACCTTCTCCCACTATGTATGTTGCTATACGTCCAAAGAACAAAGCCGATGAAGATAAACTATCAAACGCTTTATCAAAACTACAAGTTGAAGATAATACCTTTGAAATTAAGAGAAACAAAGAAACGAACCAATTATTGGTTGGTGGACAAGGTATTATTCATTTAGGACATATTATTGATCGCATGAGAAACATGTTTAAAGTTGATGTTGAAATGTTAGATCAAGAAATTGTTTACCGTGAAACGATTAAGTCGGTTGCTACCGCTGAAGGTCGATACGTTAAACAATCCGGTGGATCTGGTTACTATGGCGTCGTTGTTATGCGCTTTGAACCTATCGCTGATAAAGATTATGAATTCGCTGAAGAAGTATTCGGTGGAGCCGTTCCTAGAAACTACTTCCCAGCAGTTGATAAAGGACTTCAAGAAACACTTGAACATGGTCCTTTAGCTGGATTCCCTGTTATCGGTGTCAAAGGAATCTTAACAGATGGTAAATATCATCCGGTTGATTCCAATGAATTAGCATTTAAAATGGCAGCTTCAATTGCCTTCAAAGATGCATGTAAAAATGCAAAGCCTACCATTTTAGAACCAATTCATAAAATTGTCGTCAATATTAAAGATGAATATCTTGGAGACGTTTTAGGCGACGTAAACAAACGCAGAGGCCGCGTTCTTGGTATGGAACCTTCTGAACAAGGTTATCAAAAAGTTATCGCTGAAGTTCCTGAAGCCGAAATTACAAAATATACAATCGACTTAAAAGCTATGACTCAAGGATCCGGAACATTTACCAGAGAATTCGTTCGTTATGAAGAAGTTCCTGGCAATTTAACTGCTAAAATTATTGAAGATCATAAAAAACAAGCATAAAGATATCATAATCAAAATGGTTGAGATGAATTCTCAGCCATTTTTTTCATATAAATACACACAAAGTAACTTGACAGACATAGTACTTTTTGTTAATGTATTATGTATAATAAAGTTTGAGCCAATTATTTAATTAAAGAAAAGAAAGTATGGAGAAATTATGGAAAAAATTGGGTTATTGATTGATACAACCTCTCTTACGAGAGAAGATATAAAACAATATGATTTTATCAAAGTAGCGCCGCTTGGCGTCACGGTTGAGGGCGTTTTATATCAAGAACCAGATTTGTCATATGATGATATGATGAAATATTTAAGTGAAGGCAAGAAAATGATGACTTCACAACCAGCACCCGGTGAATTTCTTAAACTTTATGATGAATATCATAATGAAGGATACACACACGTTTTAGTCGTGACACTCTCAGAAAAGATAAGTGGCACTTATCAATCGGCTGTGATTGCAAAAACAATGATAGATTACCCCATGGAAATAAGTGTATACTCACCTAAAGTAGCTTCATTCGGCGTTGCTTTGGGCATCGCAATCTTAGCTCAAGAAATTAAAAACGGAATTTCTTTTTCTGAATTAGAAAAGAAATACCATCAAGTCTACGCAAACGCACATGTCATGTTTACACTATCTAATCTAATGCATCTATTCCGAGGCGGAAGACTTAGTAAGGTAGCGGCACTACTAGGAACTGTCCTTCGAATTAAACCGATTGTTGAAATGATAGATGGTAAACTCCAATTAACAAGAAAAGAAAGAACGAATTTGGCTTGTTTTAACATTTTTATGGAAGTAATTAAAACTTATGTTGAAAAATACGATAAAGTTTATCTGGATATTGTTCAATTGAATCGTCCTGAATGGGGAGATAAATTGAAAGCTGAAGTTAATGAGAAATATCCCAATGTCGTTATTAACATGTCGGCGGCAGTTAGTCCGGTTTTCTTGGTCCATTTAGGCGATCAAGGATTCGGAATTGCGATATTAGGACTATAAAAAGAAATGGTGGTCGGGATTCGGTTATTAATAATCAATCCCGACCTATTTATATGAGAAATAATGCTTGACAATTGTTTCGCTATTTAGTAAACTTATAGGTGCGAAAAAACAGATGGCGGTTGTGGCGAAGTGGTTAACGCATCGGATTGTGGCTCCGACATTCGT
>CAYIYY010000104.1:0-4739 GCA_964367605.1 uncultured Candidatus Izemoplasmatales bacterium
TTTTTGTTTATCTTCTAAAACCACTAATTCATCATTGATTTTGATTTCATCACTGCGAATTTTACCGGTTTCTTCATATATTTTACGTTTTTGATTATTGATGGTTCTAATCTCGTCACGCGTTCTTTCATACTCAACGCGCATTTCATTGACGCTACCTTCAGGTAAATTCTTCTTTTTGTTCATCGCATTCGCGAGTTGAGATTTTAAGTTTTCTAAGGCAACGCCTGATCCACATAAATCAATCATTGTTTTCAGATTCAATTGACTGATGAGATCATTTTCTTGATTGAGTTTCGTAATTTCGTCATTGACTTTCGCATATTTATCTTTTGAAGTTATCGCCATTTGACGCCAATTTTCTAATTGGTGTTCATGGGCGTTTTTACCGACAAACGGTTTTTCCGTATTTTTATTGAGACTTCTTACGGTATAACTACGATAGATAATGCCATCAACGGTAATCGCTTGGGTGTAATTTTCTAATTCTAATACATCATCAACCATGATTAAATTACCGCACGTCATATTGATGTAATGTTTAGCATCAACGTTGTCAGAAGAAATAATGGACGCTAATGATTTTGGTTGATAATTGATAAACTGTGAAATCTTTTTCGTATTGACCAGTCCGACACTTGAAAGATTCATTTGATCTTTGATGCGGTTATAGATTTGTAAAGCTTCATCAAAGTAACGTGGTTCAACAATCAAATTGAATCGTTGCGGTCCTAAGAAATCTTCAATGGTGTTGTGCCAACGTTGATCCGTGACTTCAATTAATTCAGCGAGTAAGTGAACGCTGATCTCTATGCCATAACGGTTCTTAACGCCTTCAATGATGCGTTTTTGCATTTCTTTAACCATGGGGTTATAGCGTAATTTTTGATTTTCAAGTTCTTTTAACGCTTGATAAATTTCATTGATTTCAACTAATAGATCTTGTTTTGTCGTTTCAGCTTTACCAATGACTTTCATGGATGCGTCGGTTTTATCTCTTAAGCGCTTTTCAATTTCGCTTAATGTAAGTTTGACTTTATCAACGTTTTGATTGGTGATGGCTAAAAAATCGATTTTTAAGAGTTCATCGTAAAGTTTATCGCCATACTCATTCTTGAGTTCTAAAATAAGCGGTTTTAATTTCGCTACTTTGGTTAAGAAATAGCGGTTGATTTCTTTTTGTTCTTCAATTTTGGTCGTCAGCGATAAAATTTCTTTATCGTATACTTCCGCCATTTTAAAGGTATCATCCGATTGCATTAATGCGTAAATTTCTTTTCCGCGTTCATCGAGAGCTTCAATTTGACTGTCTAATCCAGCAATTTCACCCTTCAGACGATCAGTGGAAATATTGAGTTTTTCTAAGGCTTTTATTTTGCTTTGGATAATATGTTTTGTATTTTCTAAATCAATGATTTTCATGAGGAATTCATAAAAGCGTTTTTGGCTTTGATTCTTTTGAATTTCTTCGAAGGTGAGTTTCATATCTTCTAAGTCCGTAATTTTTTGTTTAATGATTTTTAAAGTCGCTTCTAAATCACGGTAAGAATGAATAGACTCTTTAATAGCTTCAACGTCTAGCGTTTTTTCTTCAAGCAAATAATGATAGATGAAATCCTTCACGTCCGCAATCGGTTTGAATGCTAAGGCTTTTGGTAATAAACTGAAATATGTTTCATTGATTGATCCAAAGCGGTGTCTAAAAGCTAACTTTGCTTCTCTTCTTGTTAGATAAACTTTGCTTGCAATTTTGCTCTTTTTGAAATTCAAGGTAGTTAAGATTCGTGATTCTTCATCAATAAAAAGCGAATCAGTTAACTTGCCATCAAATTCATAAAAGATGACTTTAGGGGGAACAATATCGCCGAATACGTCAATAACGGTACCAACCGTAAAATAGTCTTTTGTTCTTTCATCGTAAAACTCAAGCGCAACGTGTCCAGTGACGTCACCGACACGGAGATATTCTTGGTTATCGATGCCAAGTTTACACTTAACGTAACCACGGAGATCACGTTTTGATTTTTCATTGGCTGCTAAATTGAAGATTTGATCTCCCGCCGTGACGACAAAGGCAATGGCGTCAACGATAGTGGATTTACCTGTCGCGTTTTGTCCAGTAATGAGGGCGTTATTTTTGATATGAATGGTTTCATTCGAGAAATAATGCCAGTTAATCAATCGGACCTTAGTTAGTCGTTTCATCGTCTTTGACACCTCCATCTTTACTTGTGATACGACCAATGACATCTAACACATCATTGATATTGGTCGTTGAAATTGCCATTAAAATTGTGGGGTAAATAATAATTCTTGTACCGCTTTGGGTAATATCTCCGAGGGGCTCAATGAGATTGAATCTGCGATATAATCTAAGAATCGAAACCAAATCTGTCTTGTTAATCTTTTTCTTTAGCTCTAAAGAGTCATACTTTTGATGAATTTCATCGATGGTGATAATGACATTATCATTAATCGATGTTTCTACTAAATGTTGATGAAATAAAATTCTTAAAATCAGTAAGATTAATGATTCGTCTTTTTTCAGTTTTAACACATTTTGATTTTCTTTCGTGACGAGTTGAATCGCTCCTCTATCACGGTCTAAGACAAGTTCATAATTGATGATATTAAAATATTCATCAAAATAGTTTTTAAAGCTTAAGATAAAATAATACATTTCCTTGTTATCTTTTTTATCTCTCGCTAAAAATGCATTGGCGAGTAATTTGACGCACGTATCGGAAAACATTTGTTTTTGCGCATTGGTTAATGAATCGAATTGTTCTAAAATCATTTCTTTTGCCCCCTTACTATTTGGAAATCATTGAGTTTAAAGCGTTTGTGATGGATTTGCGAATCAAGTGGTCTGATGAAGTAATTTAATTCACCATCAGCGTAGACTAAGATGTATAACAATCTCATAATCGTTTCATCGCTGATATCGTCTTTGACTAAATCTGAAGCTTTAATGATGGATTGTTGTTTAAACATCGCATGTAAATATTTCTTAATGACATCTTCTGAATAATTGGTTTCAAATTCCTTATAAAATGCCTCTTGTAAAGCATTGGATGGCGTAATGTCATTCTCAAGCAGGTATTGAGCGTCAGAGTGTGCGTAAGCCCCTCTTGGCGTATATAGGGAGTTATTATTGATGACATTATGTGTTTTAAGCGACACAAGCGGTGAAATGGTGCGAAGTGCTTGTTCCGTCTTGTATTTCTTAATGTTATCGGCGGTGAATCTTAAGATTGAATTGAGTTTACCGATGACATTTTGATCATCATTGAGTAAGAATTTAATTTTGGCGATGGTTGAATTAACGTAGACTTTATTCTTACGGTCAATTTCATCGATGATATATTCAAGCGAATTATAAATATCAATCATGTCATCGATTTTCTTATTGGCTTTCACTCTCGCTAAATCAAGATTATTGTTGGATGTTAATAAATATTCTCTTGAAATGATATCCATAATCACTGGATTTTGTTGATACTCTTCCAGTTTTTTGATAATGAATAGTTTATATTTATTGACGTTATCTGATGTTTTTAATCTTGAATACGCCTGATCAACGAGTTCAACTTTATAATTGACGAGTAACCCGATTAAATCTTTAATTTCCGAGTTATCAATAATCGATTTGATATAGAATTTAAGTCTTGAATCTAGTTTACGAATTTCACGAACGAATGCTATGGTGTTCCGATAAACTTGATCGATAATCATCGCGTATTCAGCGTGTTCATTCTGTAAAAGCGAAAAGACCGTGAATATATAGCCTCTGAACTCATGTGTTTCGTCATCATATCCATAGAAAGTATCTTGACTAATGGACTTTAAAGCTTGAATGATGGTAATAGCGTAGTCTCTGAAATTCAAGATTTC
Source organism: uncultured Candidatus Izemoplasmatales bacterium (assembly GCA_964367605.1). GTDB lineage: Bacteria > Bacillota_I > Bacilli_A > Izemoplasmatales > Hujiaoplasmataceae > UBA5603. The sequence goes on from CAYIYY010000104.1 coordinate 3,895, forward strand.
GACATAATCGTTATTGATGTCGATATCAATCCATTCACACTCTTCCATCCGTCTTAGAATAGCATTAGCTTTATCACGGTTGTTTAAGCTTTCTTCGATGCCTTCGATTTCAACATCTTCTGCCATAAGATCAAGTTCATCGATAACAGCTTGTTGGGCAACGCTTTTATCCATTCCTAGGATTGAGCCTTGTTCATAAGCTTTATAGACAGCGAATATACATCTGACATAAATCGCTTGATTTTTGGAATTTAATAAAGAAAAGAAATTCTGCGGTATGACTTTAAATACATCCATAATGGTGTCTCCTTAATTGATAGTCTTTGAGGTGATTCAATCTTCTCTGGTATATTTGAATCCCCCCCCTACAAGATTTGTCAGATTATGTTCGATAATCTTCCAGTCGATTCTGAATGCTTGAAGCGATTCAGTGCCTTTTGGAGTGATTCTATAAAATTTACGGGTCATACCCTTCTTATTCTTTTCGGTATAGGATGAAATTTTTTCATCTTCTTGCAATCGTTTAAGCGCAAAATATAAAGTAGCTTCCGTCAATTGAAAGTTTGAATTACTGACAGTCTCGATTATTTTAGTCATTTCATAACCGTAACTATCAAATTTCGACAAGATAGAAAGAATAATAAAATCCGTGAAACCACGGATATATTCACCTGAATGATTCATAGGGTCACTCCTTTCTATACATAATCACGTTATATATATTGTGTTTATACATAATCTGTTTATATTATAAAACAGTCATAATAGAATGTAAACATAAATCTATAATTTATTATAAATTGATTATCAATATGAAAAAAAAGCCTTGGATTTCTCCAAAGGCT
>CAYIYY010000105.1:0-4726 GCA_964367605.1 uncultured Candidatus Izemoplasmatales bacterium
AATGGTTGGTGGCAAGGGCTGAAAATTGGTGGCGGACCGGCACCGATTGAAACCTCAGTTGGTTGGTTGATGTTATATCATGGCGTTGCTAATACCTGCAATGGTTACGTTTATAGCATGGGCGCCGCTATCTTAGATATCAATGAGCCTTCGAAAGTTAAATATCGTTGTAAAAACTATATTTTAACCCCTGAAATGCCTTATGAAGAAACCGGATTTGTCCCTAATGTTGTCTTCCCTTGTGCAACCTTACATGATCCCAAAACAGGTCGAATTGCCATTTATTATGGGGCAGCCGATTCTTATGTTGCATTAGCCTTTACAACCGTCGATATTTTAGTTGATTATATCATTGAAAATCATGAATCCGTAGGTCGTGACAGCGAGCTAGGAAAATGAGAAATAGAAGTTTAATTCGTGTTGGCATCATTGTATCACTTTTTATGCTAACGATCGCCTGTACTGTAACCACAACAACGACTTCAAATACTACCACAGAAACGACGGTGACTTCCATGGATACAACTACGACCACAACACAAGTGAATTTAATCGATAAGATCGAATTAATCACTGAAACTCCAACGGTTGGAGAACTGCTTGAATTAGCAGTTTACGAACCGGAAAATAATTTAAAAATAGCATCATTATATAACCCTTATGATTATTCACAAATATCCGTTGACGTCATATTTAATACGCCTTCAGGTTCAAGTTTAAAGCAAAGTGCTTTTTGGTACAAACAATATCGTGACTTAACTTTGATGGGTGAAGTTATCGATGAAGATGGTTTTTATACCGCTGGTCAAGAACTGGTGCGTTGGCTTAATGATGGCTTTAGTCATTACATGGTTCGAATCAATCCGACCGAAGCTGGCAATTGGACCTATGTCATGAATTTGACGATTGAGGGAGCGATTGTTCAATCGATGCAAGGTAGTTTTTCCGTTGATGAAGCGATGGAAACGGATGATGGTTATATTCGCGTTGATCAAGTCAATAAAAAAACATTTGTCTTTGATTCAGGGGAAGGATATACGCCAGTTGGACTTAACTTAGCTTGGTGGTCAACAACCTTATCGTCTCATGATTACGCCAACTGGTTCAAACATATGAATCAAAATAATGCAAATTATGCGAGAATCTGGTTGTCAAATTGGTCATTTTCACTTCATAAAGACTCATATACAAACTTTGACACGAGACAAAGTACCGCTATTCGACTCGATCATTTATTTGAAACCGCAAAAGAACACGAAGTTTATATTATGTTAACGCTCATCAACCACGGACAATTCTCAGCGAACACGAATCCAGAGTGGAGCGAGAATGTCTATAATGAGAAAAATGGTGGTATGTTAGAATATCCGATTCAGTTTTTCTATAATGCCGAAGCGAAAGCGGCATATAAAAACGAACTAAGATACATTATTAGCCGTTATGGATATTCGCAAAACATCTTTGCATGGGAATTATTCAATGAAGTAGACTGGGTTGACGGATATAATACCATCGCCGTCACCAATTGGCACAATGAAATGGCTAAATTCCTTCATGATAACGATCCTTATAATCATTTAGTTACAACCTCTTACAAATACACTTTTGGCACAGCCGCATATGCTCTAGATTCTATCGATTTTGTCGCGGTACACAGTTATGCCTATAACGAAGTTAAGTTCTATGAAAAACTCGTAGGTGAACAAACCACATTATGGAATAATTATCAAAAGCCTGTCATGTTTGGCGAAATCGGTATTGACTGGCAATCAGGAACCTCAACTTATCATACGGATTACACCGGTGTGACCATCAAACAAGGGGCTTGGGGCGGTATTATGAGTGGCGCTGGCAGTGCTAATCACTGGTGGTGGGACTCATGGATTGCGAAATATGATATGTGGTATCGATTTAAAGGTGCTGGCGTTTATGCGGAGTATTTAGATCTCACGGGTAAAACCTTTACCGCATTACAGTCTTCAGGTGTTCAAATCTCTGATACGAACGTTAAAATCATGGGATATTTATTAGAAGATAGTGTTTACGGTTATATCTATAACAATAACTGGAATTATTGGAATCGATTACCAGATACCATTGAAAATGTGAATGTCGCCATGGGTATGGCGAATGGAGATTATCAATTACTTGTTTTTAATACCGATACGGGAGAAATTGTATCTGATACTATCGTCACCATTTCAAATCAAACATTTGTATTAAGTGGACTATCAATCACTGAAGATTATGCATTTATTCTTAGAAAGTAATTAAAAATTATTATATAAAAAGAAGGAGATTTTTATGAAAAAATATTTACTAAGCTTTTTACTACTCGGCGTTTTATTTTCAATGATTGCGTGTACTGAAGAAACGACGACAACCACCGTTTCTTCAACACAATCGACCACGAGTTCTAATTCAGTAACGACGAAGCCTTTAACCCCAACTTATTGGGACCAAGATGCGAACGGTATTGAAGATTGGACCGAAGAAGAAATTACGTTGACTTATTCGACGTGGCAACATACCAGTGCAGACATCGTCACAATTGAATCATTGATGGTCAATGCATTTATGGAAAAATATCCTAATATCACCGTCAATATTCAAATGATGGGTGCATCCAGTGAAGAATGGGATTCTAACTTCGTTGCGGCAGCGGAATCAGGAACGTTACCTGACGTTTTCTTAGTCAACCGTTTAGCGAGTTTCTTACCTTATAACATTTTAGCGGATATTACTGAATTCTTCGAGAATGATTCAGACACCGATTATATCTTTGATTCAGTTCATGATTTAGGCATGTACAAAGATAAAAGATATGCGATTCCAACTTTTATTTATCCGACCATGTGGATTGTCAATCTTGATATTTTAGAGGCTGCAGGCGTAGCGATCCCATCTTATGATTGGACTTTTGATCAAATGCAATCTATCGCTCAAGCAACAACCAATGAAAATACGCATATTCTTGGTATGTACGGATGTTCTTTTTATAATCGTGAATTACCAAAAGTATTGAAATTGAATGCTGCTGTAACAGAAGAAGAAATCGCTATTGCGAAATCATGGCAATCATACTCTTTTGATGGAACAAAATTCAATTTCGATGATCCTGTCTTCTTATCTGCTATGACGTATTTAACCGAAGCAGTCAATGGCGGATATTGTGTTGATACACTCAGTGCTGAAACCTTAGAAGAATGGTATTTAGATTCCGCATTCATTCCGACTGCCAACGGAAAAGTTGCCTTATGGAGAGATGCTTCTTGGAGCGCTAAAAACTATTTTAGTCAAATGCTCTTTAACTGGGATATCTACCCAGGACCAAACGGTGTAACAGGCGGTAATACCGATATTGCAGGCATCGCATCAACCAGCCAAAATAAAGCCGCTGCTTATCAATTCTTAAAATTCATGTCTTATAGTGAAGAAGGGTTATTGACAAGATATCAACTTTTTGAAGATTATTCAGATCAAGTTTTTATCTCTGCTAATAACTACGGTTACCCAATCGTTGACTACGGTATTGATGGTCAAGGTGTGAATAAAGTTTGGGAAACCATTCCTTATGGCATTACCGCTCCTGGATTTACTTCTCCTGAATTCATCGAATCACTCAAAAATGGCGCTTACTGGGTCAATAAAGAAGTGGTTGGATGGGATGAAGTTGACTCAGTTGCTTATACTTATCTATATCAAACAATGGTCGGTGAAACGACTTATGCAGCTATAAAAGATGTATTGCAAACAGAGGCAATGCAAGCAATGACGGCTGCAAGAGAAACATTAGATCAAATGATTGAAGATTTACAAGACTAAAAAAATTGATGGCCGTCATGAAAATGGCGGCCCCCTACAAGGGGTATAAGATGAAAAAATTACTGGCTTTGTTATCACTTAGTATGTTGTTATCACTCATGGGTATTCAACGTATCGCTTATGTATCTTCAATGATTTATGAAACTGAAGATAATGATGTTGATATTGATGAAACCTATGATATGAGTGCTTTTAGAAACGCGACATACTATAGAAAATTGAATACTTGGTTGAAGACTTATAATTATATTTCGCTTGAAGAACAAACCATCTTGATTTCAACATTCAAAAATGACAATCCGAATGTTGATTTTGTGACGTCTAGTGACTATATCAATGATGTTGCTTCATTAGCTAATGGTGAAGAAATTACCTTAGAATTGAATGTCAGTGAGACGGGACTTTATGAAATTGGTTTTGATTTTCTCATGCCAGAAGCTTATTATACGATTCCATCCATTCAAATATTGATTAATGATGCTTCTCAATACAATGAAATGGATGATTTAGAATTAGAAGTGTTGTGGGAAATTGTCCCACTTGAAGAAGCATTAAGATATAACCGTTATGGCAATGAATTATTACCAAAAAGTGAATCAATTCATTCTTGGCAAAAATATTACGCTGATGACTATAATGGCTATTCTGTTGATAATTACAAATTCTTATTAAACTCGGGCAATAATTCTATTACGATTAAGGCCTTAAATCTACCGATTTATCTTGGTAATTTATATGTTAAAGGTCATGAATCATTGATAGATTACGATACATATTTAGCATCGACGAATGATTTACCTTCGAATACTGAAGGAGAAATCATTACGATTCAAGGTGAAAGTTTTATTACTAAAAATGATTTGGAAATCAAATCCAGTTATTACAAAGAAACAGCGATGAC
>CAYIYY010000106.1:0-4592 GCA_964367605.1 uncultured Candidatus Izemoplasmatales bacterium
TTTATGTGATGAAAGAAGGAGATTCTGATGTTTAAAGACATTTTTAAACCTATGATGATTGCGATATTCGTACTCGCTATCTCCTTTTTTGCATTCTCAAATTTGGGTTCATCATATCAAAAATCTGATCAATATACGCCTTATGAAATGCTTTACTCGGTTAAAACAATGGAAGAAGCTTTATTGATTGAAGAAAAATATGACCTTGAACTTTTAGAATTTAATGGCTATTTTGCGACTTATGAGACTTCTTATTTGACGGATTTAAAGACCTTAGAAACAAAGGGTTTCGTCTATAACAATATTCTTTCTACGATTGGCAGAACTCAACCTCTCTCAGATCCTTATTTAAATAATCAATATGGCATTACCATTACCGATGTTGATGACGTATGGAAAATTGAGGAAGGAAGTTCTTTAATCACCATTGCGATTATCGACACGGGTATCGATACCGACCATGAAGAGTTCGTGGGAAGAATTTCTGCTTTATCCTATAACGTCACAAACAATACGGCAGGGATCGCTGCCGTTGAAGATGATGATGGTCATGGGACAATGGTTGCGGGAATTATTGGCGCTATCCGGGGAAATAATAAAGGAATCGCTGGAATCACGAATAATACGCAATTAATGGTGATTAAAGCGAATGAAGATAATGTGGATACATTTAAAGAATCAAACATTGTTGAAGCCATCTATTATGCCGTCGATCATGGCGCAAATGTCATCAATTTATCTATAGGCTCCACTTTTGCCAATCCATTAAGCGAAGAAGCTATTGATTACGCCACTGAAAACAATGTTTTAGTGGTTGCGGCTTCCGGCAATGTTGGCAATGATATCCCATTATATCCTGCCTCTTTTGAAAACGTGATATCCGTATCTGCCGTGGATTCCGGTCAAATCATATCAAGTTATTCGAATTATAATGAATTTATTGATATCGCAGCTCCGGGGACACAAATCTATACTACAACCAATGATGGAACGTATTTATCAGCCAGTGGAACGAGTTTTGCGGCGCCCCATGTGAGTGGTATCATTGCTTTATATTTAAGTGCATTTCCAACTGCGACAGTCAATGAAGTCAAAACACTGTTATATGGTGGAGCGAGAGATTTAGGCGATGTTGGACAAGATATTTATTATGGTCATGGCTTAGTCAATGCATTATCGATGTTTTCATCGGTTTACCATCATGTCAGTTTTGTATTGCCTGAAGGAGCGGAACTTGAATCAGTTTTTATTGAAGATGGTCATTTATTGGATTTAATTGATATACCTGTGATTGAACATTATCGCTTTGTCGGTTGGTATTTAGACAGTGATTATTTAATTCCTTGGGATCCTTTGACCGCTATTACCCAAGATACGGTCATTTATGGGAAGTATGAACTCAATGAATATATCGTGACATGGATGATTGAAGGTGAAGAACCCATCATTCAGTACTATCAACCCAATGAAGTCATTGTACCACCCTTATTAACACTGGACCACCGTGTTTTTCATGGCTGGTATTTAAATCTAGATTATAGTTTATCTGCCACCTTTTCAACGGCTTTGAGCTCAATGAATTATTATGGGTGGTATGAATATACGGTTTATACGTTTAATTTTTATGATTACGATTTAGTGAGTCTGATTGAAAGTTATGCATTAACCATTAATGACAGTTTTGAACTCTTAAGTCCTCCTGATAAGCCTTCTAGTATTGCCTTTGATTATGAATTTATTGGATGGACATATGATACACCCTTTGAAAATCTCGTGAATGATATTTATCCTCGATATCAAGCGGTGTTTAAACCATCCGCTGTGGGTTTGAATCCAGGAGTCGATACGGTTTATCAAAATCAACCTTATGTCGATGCATCTGCCTACACACTGTCTGATGAAGTGGAAATCAACCGTGTTGAGCCTGATCAAAAACTCATACTAGGACTGAATAAAATCTATTACGTAGTCACCCATGAAGAAGAAGTCATCTATTATCTTGTCAGGTATGTCCATGTCATCGAAACTCCAAAAATGATTACTTTGACTTTGAAACGGGGGATATCAACGCTTTATCAAGGAGAAACCTATATTGAAAAAGGCGCTAATACGAATGTAGGTAGTGTTGAAATAACGGGTGAAGTCAATACTGCTATAGAAGGCGTTTATGTGGTTACCTATCAAGTTGAATATATGAGTCAAATGGTTACGAAGAAACGATATGTCTATGTGTTAGAAAAACCTGAAGAAGAAGTTATCACGACTTATCAACCTTTCAAAAAGGAGGATGATGTCTATGTGGCGTAAATTATTGATTGTTTTAATGGTTTTATTTGTTTTTGGGTTAACCGCTTGTACAGACCCAACGGCTGAAGACGTGACCATTGAATTAAGAGAAGGCGTCGATACCACCGAAATTGGTGATGAATACGATGATCCTGGCGCCAAAGCTAAAGCTTACGGATTTATCATCGCCCATGAGGTGACATACAACAATGTCGATATTTCAAAAATCGGTGTTTATGAAATTCGGTATGAAGTTACTTATCAAGAAATAACAAAAACAATCACAAGAATGGTAACGGTTGTTGATACGACAAGTCCACTTGCCTCCTTAAAAGCAGGAATTGATACCCTTCAATTAAACGAAACATGGGTGGATGCTGGTATTACAGTCAGTGACAATTCAGGGGTTACCCCTAGTATTGTAGTGAGTGGGAGTGTAGATACATCTCAAGTCGGTGAATATTTTATTACTTATACCGTTACCGATGATTCAGGGAATGAAACCGAAATTATACGAATTGTGAATGTCGTTTTACAAACAGGAAATATGAACTAAAAGCATAAAAAAACCTTGAAAATCCAAGGTTTTTTTGTTATTAGATGGCTTCTTCTAAAGGAAGCGGTTCTTTGATTATTGTTTTATGAGTTACTTGATACCATAATATAATCGTGATGATAAAGGAAGATATCGAGAGTATATAGGTCATGACCAGATTCAAGAATTGGTTGTAATAAGCTGGAAATACGAGTGGCATTATTAATTTTAGAACAAGGATAATTAATAAGACGAGAAATAAAGTTGAAAATGAATATTTATAATGATTAAAATAAGAATAATATAATAGAGGTACTAACATTGAAACGATAGTTATTCCATAATTGAATAAACTAGCAAAATTAGCGAATGTTTGAATCACTTCCACTGGCGCATTGATTAATAAAATGGGCATAAAAACGAATGAGTACATTATCTGAAATAGAGTGATTGAAGGTAAGATGATTGATAATGTGATAATTTGTTTGATTTTAAGCCGTGATTCAGGAAGACTTCTTACTAAAGAACGGTATATAATGATCGATGTTATCAGTGTTATAACAAATATATCAAACTGACCGATGAAGATAAAAAGAGAAATTAAATCATATATCGATCTTGTCGCATGTGAATAATCATTATAATTTACCATCACAATAAAATGATGACTATTAAATATGGAACTAAACAGACTGAATAATCCGATGATAATCATAAAAAGTAAGACGTTTCTTGAAACCAGAATTGTCTGACCATTTTCATGATTGATTGCTTCAGTATAATGATGGCGTTCGTAGATCGCTAAAAATAAGAATTCAAGTAATATAATGATACAAGAGACCATAATGATAATATAAGTTATCAAGGTTTGCTGAGGAATGATTCCTAAATTAGATGCACCAAAGCTGATCATACATAATCCAAGACCAATCAAAAGGATGAAACCACCTTTTTTCAAAACCGATTGTCTATAGACTTTTGTTTCTAATTCAATTGTCTTGTAATTAAAGTAAATATGTTGCTTTCGAGCGAAAATATAATAAAACAAAAAAGTAAGACTAAAGAACAAGTTGATAAAAGAGTTGAGAGGAATTTGACCGATCATCGGTTGACCATACATGAGTATTTGGTAAAAATACATACCAATTGAAAGATAGATGGTCAATGGAAAATTGAAATGGTAAAATTGATATATCCGACTTTCAGTTCGTTCATCGGGTGTTTCTGTAAAAACACCGACCAGTAAGTGATAAATTAAGGCGACCGCAGATAATATCAAGACAATATATTCTGCACCTGCCTCTATCAAACTAGGGATGTGTTGTAATGATAATAATTTTATGAGAATAAAGAGAAATGCGATGATAGCCCAAACGATGGTTATATTCTTTTTGATGATGGATAACTTTGATTCAATTCTTTCGTCATTCATTTGTTAAATCCTCCCAAAATAAATCATTTAGTGTTTTATCAAGTTGGTGACAAATAAGCAAACATAGATTTAAAGAAGGATTGTATTGTCCTTGTTCAATCAATATGATGGTTTGTCTTGAAACACCGATGAGTTTAGCTAGGGTTTCTTGTGAGTATCCTTTGGCGACTCTCGCACTTTTCATTTTCAAATTTACCATATCATCACCTAACAATAATATATAGTATACCTTACAAAATGTCAACTATATATTACATTTTATTGAATTATATGATATATTAATGAAAAACAGGAAATTGATTCTTGTAGTATTTGAAGATTTAATGTAAAATATGTAAG
>CAYIYY010000107.1:0-4548 GCA_964367605.1 uncultured Candidatus Izemoplasmatales bacterium
TCGATTAATTTTCTTATTTCTTCAGCTAAATTTAAAGATTCAGATAATGAAATAATAGGAATGAATACAAGAAACTCTTCACCACCAAAGCGGCAAAATAGCGCGTCTTGTGGTAAAAATTCAGAGACAATCTTGGAAGAAACTTTTAACACTTGATCTCCCCCTAAATGGCCATAATGATCATTGATGTCTTTAAAATCATCAAAATCATACATCAAGAATGTAAAAGTGGTTTCTGAATCAATGGTTTCAATTAGATGATTGAATCGATCATAAAATCCGTTTCGATTCAAAATGTTCGTTAATTGATCGTGTGAAGCAAGATAATCAAGCTTATTAATCCTTTCAGCAAAGATACTCATTTCCAAAAAGTGGACTACATAACCTACGGGAACTCCGTTTTTATTGACCAAATCTAAAACATCCACAACAAAGTGCTTTTTCTTATAGTCAAAACTGAAAGGATGTATTAGTTTTATTGATTCAACTAATTTAGGCAATTGAATAACATCATTAATCTTATTTTGATATTGAGTGACAATAAAATCAAATTCGCTAACCTTTGAATTCCACTCGATTAAATCAAATTTATCATCAAAGATAAGTATCGGTGAATTCGCATCTTTAAATAATGATTTATTGACCAGTGGCATCAAGGTTAAAAATTCATAGTGGTAAACCGAATATAAAATCAGATACCCAACGATACTTAAATAGTACAATGTTAAGTCAATATTCGAAGTATATCGAGTAAAGAATGCCGGAATGACTAGTATTGATGCCAGTACACTAGACGCTGCTAATCCTATTGATTGTTTCTTTTGGATTCCCTTGACATCAAACGCACGTTTTATGTATAAATATGCCACATAGCCAATGATGATAAGATTATAAGCTTGACCAACATAGTACATAAATGCTTTTTCTAATATTAGAACGTCGATTGCGTGACCAAAAAATCCTTGATATTGAATCATTTCATAAGTATTATAATACCAGTTTATTGGGGTAAAATAATGCAATTGACTTGAAAGAAATAAGAGGATTGGAATAATCATATATAAGAATTCTTTTTTCCAAATCAATTTTTGACTGAATCTTGTAAATCTTTTAGCAACAAATAACCATGTAACTGCAATGAATGGAATGGCAATATTTTGTACGTGATTAAAAACGATTTTTAAAAGGAGTGTCTCTGAGGACAATTCAAGCGCATATCCAAATGCATAAATGGCATGTAGAAGAAATAGAATCGGTATGCCCCAATATCCTCGATGTTTTTTTCGATTAAGAAATGTCAATATAAAGATAATTGATGCAGTGAGACCGATAGATACCGTCAATGCGACTAAAATGAGATCATAGTGCATGAAAACACCCCCTTTTAACTAATCATTATAACATGAAAAATATCTACATTCAGTATGATAGAAAAAAATAAAAAAGAAAAGCGCTAAATTAAATAGCGCTTAGTTAGTTTATTTATTTTCTATCTCATCAAGATATTCTTCGTAATTACACATCTTGTCAAACGTAACAGTATTCTCTAATACAATAATCCGATTCGCTACCGTATCCAATAACTCTTGGTCATGCGACGTAAATAAAATATTGCCTCTAAACCGGTTCATACCTTGGTTAAGAGATGTAATAGACTCTAAGTCAAGATGATTTGTTGGATCATCAAGCAATAAAGCATTGGCTCCCGAAAGCATCACCTTAATTAACATACATCTTACTTTTTCGCCTCCACTCAAAACAGTCGCTGATTTTAAACTCTCTTCTCCCGAAAATAACATTCGACCTAACCATCCACGAATGAATGTTTCGGATTGTTCCATACCGGTATATTGGCGAACCCAATCCACAAGATTGATGTCACGTTTAAAATATTTGCCATTTTCTTGTGGGAAAAAAGCAGGTGTTATTGTGACGCCCCATTTAAATGTTCCAGTAAACTCAGTATCCTCTCCAGCTAATATGCTAAACAACGCGGTGGGAATCAACGAGTTCGAAGAGATAAATGCAACCTTTTGATCTTTTGATATTGTAAACGAAACATTTTCAAATACACCTGGTTTTGATAATTTTTCGACGGTCAGGATATCATTTCCTGGATCCCTTGTTGGTTGAAAATCAATAAAAGGATATCTTCTCATGGATGGTTTAATATCATTCAATACGATTTTATCCAAAGCTTTTTTTCTTGATGTCGCTTGCTTAGCTTTTGATTTGTTGGCACTGAAACGACGTATGAAATCTTCAAGTTCTTTAATTTTTAGTTCGGACTTCTTATTTTGATCTTTTGCTTGTCTTAATGCCAATTGGCTTGATTCATACCAAAAGTCATAGTTTCCAGGATATAAACTTATACGACCGTATTCAACATCGCATATGTCAGTACAAACATCATTTAAAAAATGGCGGTCATGGCTAACAACTAAAACAGTATTTTCAAAGTTCAATAAAAACGATTCTAGCCATCTCGCGGAAATTGGATCAAGATTATTGGTTGGTTCATCAAGTAATAAGACTTCAGGATTACCAAATAATGCTTGTGCAAGCAAGACTTTGACTTTTTGTTTTGGATCCAAGTTCTTCATTATTACATGAAATAGGTTTGAACCGATTCCTAAGCCCGTTAGAAGCGTTTCTGCATTCGCTTCAGCATTCCAACCATCTAACTCCGCAAACTCGCCCTCAAGTTCAGCTAAACGCATTCCAATTGCATCAGTGAAGTCAACAACGTTGTATAATTCTTCTTTTTCTTCGATGATTTTTGATAATTTTTCATGGCCTTTGATAACTGTTTCTAAAACAGTATATTGGTCATATGCGTTTTGATTTTGTTTTAAAATGGACATCCGACAATTGGGAGCTAACCAAACACTTCCTAAAGTGGGTTCAATTTCACCGGTAAGAATTTTTAGAAACGTGGTTTTACCAGCACCATTCGCTCCAATAATTCCATAACAATTTCCTTTAGTAAATTCTAAGTTGACTTCAGAGAATAACTTTCTACCTCCGAATGATAATTCTACATTTTGTACTTTTAGCATATGAGCCTCCTATTTATTTTGAATAACGGTTTCTGAAGACCGCAGCTTTGGTGTGAACACAAGAAATGAAATAAATCCGAGTAAAATTAATCCAGCTAATATGAGATATAAAAGCGGGTAACCGTTGACCCTTACGAATGAGCCTGTCAAATAGTTTCCAACCCCAGTAAAGATTGAGAACAATAAGGTGATAATAAGAATGGCAGTTGTTACATTCTCGAGTTTAACAATATTAATGACATACTTAATATGGACATATAATACAATACCCCAAGCAACCCCACGAAGTAAAGTAGCCAGGATCACAACTTCAACTGGTGCTTCGATAAAGTAAATTAAGAATCTTAATAAAAAGGTTGAAGTAGCTAAAATCATCAAGTTTTTTTCTTTATATAAATTCCCTCGAACAGTCATAAATCTTAGAACGATGACTTCCACCAATACAAAGGCGGCATAAACCCATCCATATCCAATATAAGTTATACCTAAGTCACCTGTTATATAAACTCCAAAAAAGGAATCCCCAATTCTTACTGCACCAATTACAATCACATAGAAAATGAGATATTTATAGAAATCCTTGTTTTGCAATAATGATTTAAAATCTCTTTTAGGAAGTTGTTCTTGAGAAGTTGACTTTGATTCAATAGGTTTAATCCAAATATTAATTAATGCCGTCAAGCCGAAAAACAATCCTGCAACGAAAAATAAAACGTCATATCCAAAATAGGATCCAAGATAGCCAGCAATCAAAGTTGCTATAACATAAGCAATCGATGCATATATTCTAATCGATGAATACTCAACCTTATTTTTATTACAATAGGTCGCTGTGAATCCATCCTGAATAGAAACATAAGGTGAACAAAAGAAAGCAATAAGACCGATGAGTAAAGCAATCAATTCAAAGCCAGTCACTTTTGTAATAAGGATAATGAGTATTCCTTCAATGACGGTCATCACTTGTAAAACGATTCTGCTAACCTTTGAATCCTTAACAAGATAATTCCAAAGGGGATTAACCAATATAGTTGTGATTGGAGTAATGGCAAGTATAATTCCTAGATTATCTTCAGACATTCCCTTTTGGATAAAGTAAATTGACATGAAGGGATAAAAAAAGCCATCACCAAGAAAACGAATAAAGTAAAAAAGCTTAAATTTAAATGTTTCAGTAGTATTCACTTTATCGCCCCCTCAACCGATATGATATTATACATTTAGAAGGGTTTATTTGCAATAAAAATAGAAATAAAAGCGTTCCCAAGTCAAAACGTAAGGTTAAACAGTAAATATAGATAAAAATATGAGGACTATATCCAAAATAAATCTCATATATATACGTAAAATATAAACAAATATGATATGAATCCGCCGCTAAAAATAGACACAATATGGATATTCTAGTAATCAAAAAATCGAAATTTAGTGTTGAGTGGATAAATTGTTGAATTATAGACAAAAAATCATAAAAGAACCAAGATATAAG
>CAYIYY010000108.1:0-4540 GCA_964367605.1 uncultured Candidatus Izemoplasmatales bacterium
ATCTTGATCAATTTTTATTGAAACATAACGTCAAGATTTTACCTTATGAACATCCTTTCCGCTTCGTAACGCATCATGGCATCGATAAAAATGATATTGACACCGTCATAAAACTGATGAGAGGTTATTTCGCTCGATGAATAGACTCTTAACCATTTACCGGCAAAAGAATATCAATTTGAAATCGAAATCGATTTTAAAAAGAGTTGCTTACCGCGCGATTATCATCAAAAACAATCAAATTCTCGTTGTAAAATCCAATCGATACGGTGAAATGAAATTTCCGGGTGGCGGAAAAGAAAATCATGAATCAGCTTTTGACGTTTTATCCCGAGAAGTGATGGAAGAAACCGGTTATCAAATTAAATCAAAGATTATACCGTTTGAATCCACGATGGAATACGCTAAAGATTTTAAAGGAGAGTATGACATTTTCATACAAGATTCCAGATATTATTTTTGTGATATCTATGATAAGCAAAATAACACGGCTTATTCCGGCTATGAAATTGAGTATGGATATCATCCTTTATGGGTAACATTAGAAGAAGCTATCGCAAATAACGAGTTAGTATCCGCCAATGATTTAATCCCTTGGTTAGAACGCGATACAATGATGTTTAAACATATCAATGAAACTAGGTTAAAACCATGAGAATCAATGTTTATATTAGTTCAACGGGGTATTGTTCAAGAAGAGAAGCAGATCGCCTTATCCAAGCAGGAAAAGTTACGATTGATCACTTGCCCGCATCCGTTGGAATGGAAGTTGAACCATCAAATATCGTTCGAATCAACGGTGAAATCATCGGTACTAGACCTCAAACAGTTTATATTGCTTTTAATAAACCCGTAGGTATTGTTTCAACGACTGATCAAGCCATCAAAAATAATATCATTGATTATATCAATTATCAAGAACGAATCTTTCCAATTGGCAGACTAGATAAAGATACTTCTGGACTGATATTACTTACCAACGATGGTATGATTGTCAACGAAATCTTAAGAAGCGAAAATAATCATGATAAGGAATATATCGTTGAAGTCGATCATCCTTACGATGAATCATTCATCAAAGCAATGGAAAATGGAGTTGAGATTTACAATCCTGTACAACATGTTAAAACGATAACCAAACCATCCATCATCCATAAGATCAATGAAAAGACATTTCGTTTGATTATCACCCAAGGTTTAAACCTTCAAATCCGAAGAATGTGTCAGGCTTTAGGATACCGAGTCGTGAGTTTAAAACGAATACGGATTATGAATATCGAATTAGGTGAATTGAAAACCGGCGTATGGCGTTATTTATCGAACATGGAAGTCGATAACCTATTAAAACGTATTCATAACCGTTAATCACCGGTTTTTACAAATATTGTTTGTGTCTTTTTTAGAGTGTGATATAATATCACATGGTATTTTTCAAGAATTTAGAGCATCTCAATAAGGAGGATTATTCCATGATTTTAAGAAAAACCAAAGGGATTCACATTGACGGAAGAAAACAAATGTCAAAAGAATCACCTTTGCAAGAACATCTCAATCCTCAATTTGTCTATATACCCCTGATTCAACAAACATCAGCTTTAAAACGGACTGTAGAAGTTGGGGACGATATTTTGATTGGACAAGTTGTTGCATTGCGTGAAGGATTTGGTGCAATGCCAATCCATGCTTCAGTTAGCGGTAAAGTATCAGCTATTAAGAAAGTTTGGCACTGCAGTGGCAAAATGGTTGACGCCATTGAAATCAAAAATGATATGTTGCAAAGAATGGACGCTTCCATTCAACCCGAAGCCGACACGACCCATTTTACGCGTGAAGAACTCATTGAAAAAATGAAACAAGCAGGATTATCTGGTTTAGGCGGAGCGGGCTTCCCAACGTATGTCAAATATCAGACAAAATCACCGATTGACGTCGTCATCATCAACGCCGTTGAGTGTGAACCATATTTAACTTGCGATTACATGTTAATCAAAGCTTATCCTGAAAAACTTCTAAAAGGATTGCATTATTTCATGCGCGCAGCGAACGCTAAACGTGGTGTTGTTTGTTTCAAATCTTATAACAAGCACATTAAAGAAGTTTTACAACCTTTGTTAGTTAATTATCCTGGCATTGAATTAAAAGAAATTAAGGATATTTATCCAGCTGGTTGGGAAAAATATATCGTTCAACAAGTAACGGGTAAAACCTATGAAGGTCTACCAGCTGAAGCCGGTGTCATCGTTGACAACTCAGCGACCGCCATGGTTTATGCCGATGTTGTTGAAAAGAACATTCCGCTCATCTCTCGCGTTATTACTATTACCGGAGAAGGCGTTCAAAACCCAAGAAACTATTACGTTCCTTTTGGGACTCCAGTGAAAGAATTGATTCAATTATCAGGCGGTTATACGGAAGGTTTAGATCCTGCAAAAGCTTGGTATATCGCTGGTGGACCGATGACAGGTCGTGCGATTTTAATTGATGATTTAATTGTGAGTGATACTTTAGGTGCAGTCACTGTCAAACCAATGCCTGAAGATAAAGCTCACCCAGAGTGTTTAGGTTGCGGTAAATGTGCTGACGTTTGTCCTGTCTTTTTAACACCAACAGAAATTAGAAGAGCTTATGAAACAAAAGACGTTGATCTTATTAAAAAACTTAACGCGCAAAAATGTATGTCTTGTGGCCTATGCTCTTACGTTTGCCCATCACATATCGAGATTACTGACTTTGTTGGTAAAGCAAAAGATTTATTAAGGAAAGGAGCATAAATTATGGCTAGATTTGCAAATGGAAAAGCTCCATTCTTAAGAACCTCAGATGCCAAGAATTCTGGAACTGGCGTAATCATGAGAGATTTCATGATTGGCTTACTTCCAGTCATCTTATTCGCTTGGTACAAAAATGGTATTAAAGTCTTTATCGAAGGCAACATCACCTTCCTTGAAATGCTCTATCCTTTAATCTTTATTCTATTAGGCGGTATCTTATCCACATTATTTGAAGGATTATATTTTTATATTACCGATAAGAATGTCCGTAATTTTAAAGCTTTAGGAGAAAAATTAAAAGTCTCTTACGCTGTCATTCCAGGATTATTACTCGCCATGGTTGTACCTTTATATACCCCAATCTGGGTATTAATGTTTGGTGCTTTCATGGGAACAATCGTTGGTAAAATGTTATTTGGTGGTTTTGGCAATAACATTTTCAATCCAGCATTACTTGGTTATGTAGCAATTGGTTTTACCATGTTAGGTGTTATTGGAAACGCTGGTGGCGTATTCAATGCTTCTGAAGTCTTAATTGATGCTTATGGTGGTGCAACACCACTAGGTACATTAGCTGGAACGAAAGTTATTGATTATGATACTTTAGTTGCTCCTTATGGCTCATTATGGAATTTCTTGTTAGGAACCATTCCAGGTGCATTAGCAGAAACCGGATCATTAGCAATTATCATTGCTTACATTTGGTTATCTGTTCGTAAAGTTATTAAATGGTTTACACCATTAGTTTATATTGGAACTGTTTTTATTCTTTCTTGGTTTATCGGCATGGCAGCAGGAGACGCTGGCATTTGGTTCCCTGTTTATAGCATTTTATCTGGTGGTTTAATGTTTGGCGCTGTCTTCATGGCAACTGAACCAGTCACAACGCCAAGAAATCCGCTTGGAAAAATCGTTTTTGCGCTTTTCTTAGGTGCATTAACCGTCTTGTTTAGATACATTGGCAATTTACCTGAAGGTGTTGGAACAGCCATCATCGTTATGAATATCTTCACATTGCCGATTGATAA
Organism: uncultured Candidatus Izemoplasmatales bacterium; assembly: GCA_964367605.1. GTDB lineage: Bacteria > Bacillota_I > Bacilli_A > Izemoplasmatales > Hujiaoplasmataceae > UBA5603. Next base: position 3,800 of record CAYIYY010000108.1, read on the forward strand.
AATGACTGCGATTATTCGTGCACAAGGCCTCAAAAAGTCAACGATTGTTTCAGCAATAGGCTTAGCTGCTTTCTTACTCATCTTAATGGTTTATGCCATTATTAAAGCGGGTAACGTTTATTCGACATTCATCACCTTTGTTCCATTTATTAAGGGGGTGTTTTAAATCATGAAAACATTTTTTAACAAACATGGTCTCATTACCGCACTCGTCTTAGTTATCGCTGTTATTTTTGTGGGTGGCGGATTTTACAGTAACTTCATGACAAATCAAATCGCCGTTCATGAAGAAGAAAATAAGGGTGGAGAACAAAACGCATTATTCTTAAGCATGTTTACAGGTGCAACGAGTGTTGAAGCGTATGAAACGACTGCTGTTACGAAAACATATTTTAAACCTCTTTCAACTTCAGAAGAATATACACCGGTATTAACCGGTAGTTACAAAGTACTGAACGGAACAACAGAAGTTGGCGTCATCTATGTCATTACCACATTCGGTAAAAACGCGAATTTAACGGTTGCTTATGGTATTGACTTAACGAATGACTCACTGACCCAAATCAAACTGGTAAGTAATGAAGAAACGCCAAGTTATTTTGCAAATCTATCAACTGATTTTTATAGTCAATTTGTCAATAAATCGCTAGACGACATTGGTTTTTCGATTGACAGTGTTGCTGGTGCAACCATGTCATCTAAAGGATTCGAAACAGGCATGTTCTATGCAAGAGAACAGTA
>CAYIYY010000109.1:0-2328 GCA_964367605.1 uncultured Candidatus Izemoplasmatales bacterium
ATTCATATTATACTTTTATTTATCAATAACTTCAAATAATTCTCTTTCAATATCGGAGTTTTTTATCGAATAAGCATGCTTAAGCAAATGACTTGAGTTTTTTACCTTCTTTTAGGATAATACAAGTAACAACAACGGAGGGATAAGTATGAAAATTGAAATATGGTCCGATTTTAGTTGTCCATTTTGCTATATAGGTAAAAAACGTTTTGAGAAGGCATTATCTGAATTCAAACATAAGGATGAAGTTGAAGTTGTATTTAAAGCCTATCAACTCAATCCTTTAGCCGAAAAAACGACTGATAAAAATGCTTATGAAACGTTTGCGAAAAGTCATCAAATCTCAATTGAAGAAACAAAAAAACGTTTCGACAATACCGTACAAAGTGCAAAATCAGTCGGACTTGAGTTTCGTTATGACATTGTCCAAATGACAAATACTTTTGATGCTCATCGCTTAGCGAAATGGGCTAACCTTCTTGGTCTTGAACAAAGATTAACTGATCGCCTTATGAAAGCCTATTTTACAGATGGGTATAACTTGGCTGATATGGAGACTTTGGTCAAATTGGCAGTCGAAGTTGGACTAGATGAAAACTCTGCGCGAAAAGTGTTGCATGAAAATCAATTTACACAAGATGTTCGTAGCGAAATCAATGAAGCTAAAAGAATTGGTGTTCAAGGAGTTCCTTTCTTTGTGGTTAATCGTAAGTATGGAATATCAGGGGCACAGCAAGAAGCCTATTTTTTAGCTGCACTAAATCAAATTTGGGATGAAGATCATCCAACCATTCCTGAAGAGGATGCTAAAACGTCTTATTGCACAGGCGATGATTGTGATTTATAATTTAATGGTAATTATCAACTAATAAAATAACAGCTTTATTCTTATCGAGAGTGAAGCTGTTTTGTTTTAAACAAAGCGTCTCATGTTTACATTTTGTCTTATTAACGTTATAATCAATGAGTAAACGGTTCCACTAACATTAAATTAGGATATAAAAGGAGAATTAAAATGACGATAAGACGATTGCTTACCCTATCAGTTGTGGTTTTATTTATCATAACTGGTTGTACACAAGTGACAACGACTTTACCCCAAGGAACAAATACGGGTACGAGTTATGATGTGACAACCACTTCATTAACAACTCAAACACCTTTGATTGGTGAAGTAACAGGGTTAGAAGATGAAACTGTTATAAAAAATCATTATTTTCATGTATTAAAAGGGGTTCAAGCGTTATCTTCAACAGGTGAAGATATTACTTCTTATCTCACAATCTCTGGAAGTGTCGATTTTGGAACCATTGGAACATATGATTTAGTCTATTCGATGAATTATTATGGTGATATTTTTCAAGAAACAAGAACCATCACTGTTGCAGATGGCATTTATGTAGCCCCAACTGGGTCAAGACCTACGGGGGCATCTGAGACGATTGTATTAGATGAAGGATCTTATCGTACTGGAACTGAAAGCTCATTAACACATCCGATCAATCCCGCTTTCATTGAAGCCGATCTTCTATCAAGAGCTGTTCCATCCAACTCATGGTGGACAACCTTACTCACTGGAAATTATGGAAACTCTAATGGCATTTACACCAACCCCCTAAAATCTTCATTTAGTAATGAAGGTGTTGAGATTACCAACGTAGGAGAAGGTTTTGTTCAATACTGGAATCCGGGAGGATTACAGACAATGGCTCAATATTCTATCTCATTGAAAGATTTATTCTTAAAGACCGATTCATTATCGTTAGGTTATACGACGAAAGTCATTGATTATTCCGAGACGTCTGTCAAAGTCGCGATGAGAAATAATGGTTCAAATGAAGATAAAATGGTCGTGACATTTGCTCAAGGATCACCTTATATCTTCGCAGAAGTTGCACAAAAAGAAAATGTAACAATCATCGCCGGAACCAATGGCGTTGATAATTATGAATATTATGATTTATCAGGTAATTTGATTGATGCCTTAACTTATACCGGTGAAGCCATCATTCTTAAGATGGTTAAGCGTCATATTGGCTATGAATGCACCCCACCGGCCAATGTTGGAATGCCTTTATATGCGGATCGTTATTTCTTGATCAGTACTCCGAGTGACACAACGTTTACCATAAGTTCAGGGAATCATCCTTTTGGACTGAATAATAAAGTAACAATGGATTTAGGAACCGGTAATTATCTTTCTGTTTCTGCGATTCCATCTTTAACAGAAGCCACATTTTATCATTCTCACGCGGATGCATTCGTGTCTCGTGGAACGGTATCATATGATGTTAATCATCAAAATAGTGTCGTAACGACCGATTACCG
>CAYIYY010000109.1:2428-4477 GCA_964367605.1 uncultured Candidatus Izemoplasmatales bacterium
TTAACTTCCATCAACACCTATTTAACCGATTTAAACACAAGGACGTCAATCAGTGATACCGAAAATTTCTTAAACGCTGATGCGCCTTATTGGAATAGCAAAGCTTTATATCCTTTATCTCAAGGGCTTATTATCGCTGATCAAACGAATAACACTGGTTTAAAAGCGGATTATATTGCTAAATTAAGATATTTATTAACCGATTGGTATTCCTATTCAGGAACGAGTGATACAAAATATCTCTATTATAACAAACCATGGGGTTCAGTATATTACTCCGATAATGAATTTAACACTGCTGGTGAATTATCAGATCATGCCTTTACGCATGGATATTTAATCTATGCATCCGCTGTTTTAGCGATGTATGATCCGTCATTTATATCTGAGTACGGTGAGATGGTTGATGTCTTACTCAATGATTATATGTATCCCGTGAAGGGCGATTCAAAATATGCTTATTTACGTTCCTTTGATGCATGGGCTGGTCATTCATGGGCGCATGGCTTCGGAAGTTTTGCGGAAGGCAATAACTTAGAATCAACGAGTGAGGCATTGAATTCATGGGTTGGTGGTTATTTGTGGGCTTTAGCAACCCATGATCAAGCAAGAATTGACGCGGCTATTTATGGATTTGTGACAGAATTTTCATCAATTCGGGAATATTGGTTTGACTATGATGAAGAAAACTGGAGTGATGATTATTCAGCTTATGCCAGTGTTGCGGGCATGGTATGGGGCGGAAAGTTTGACTACGCCACTTGGTTTGGGGCAAATCCAACGTTTATCTATGGCATTCAGTGGCTACCAAATGGGGAGTATTTAACCAATTATGGTATTAATGCCGATGATTTAGCTAAACTTCAACTGATCTTTGAAGATTATCTCGATGCGAAAAATAATGTGATTGACACTTGGTATTCGAATATGTGGAGTGTCCTCGCTATTTATAATCCAGAGAGTGCAATCGCCGCTTTTGATGCAACAAAGATTCTAAATGACGATTATCCTTCTGAATTAGCGGGCGCCTACTGGATGATTCATGCTTTATCGTCGTTAGGAACTAGAACCGAAACTGTTAAAATGCATTCGAATAGTCAAGTTGCTTCAACCATTTATAAGAATGAAGATGGAAGTATCTATGCGATGGTATGGAATCCAACTTCGAGTGAACAAACCATTCAGTTCTTTAATGATTCTAATTTTGTTTTTCAAACCAAAGTTCAAGCTAATACATTTGTGAAAATTGAGATTCCTTTAACATAAGATAATCATGATTATTTTTTTGAAGAGTAGGTAGTTCAAATGAAAAGAATGTTAATTAAACCTGATGCTATTGAACTGAATGACTTACAGTTACTCATCAAAAATTCATCACATCAAACTTTAGCCATGTGGGCACTTGATTGTGCAAAGGAGCTATTAACGCTTTTTGAACTAGAATATCAAGCCGATGATAGACCAAGAATCGCGATTGAAAAAGGATATCTCTGGGCCTCGGGTCATATAAAAATGCCTGAAGCTAAAAAGGCGATTTTGGCAGCGCATCAAAGTGCAACTGAACACCAAAACAATTTAGTTGCTTGTGCAATAGCCAGAGCGATTGGACAAGGTGTATCTACCATTCATGTTAGTACACATGCTATAGGTATTGTCATTTATGGTATCACTGCGTTGATAAGACAAAATCCAAGTATAAATCAGAATGAAATCATAAATGCGAAAGCCGAGTGGTTTTACAAAAAATTACTTTATTGGCAAAATCATGTTAGTGATGTTTCAACTTGGGCACCGTTTATATTAAAAGAAGAAAAAAATAAGGAGGAATTATGAACTACGTTAATTATCCTGGCATTGACCAAAAAGTCTCTATCATTGCTTTAGGATGCATGCGTTTTGCATCTTTAGATCAAGACCGCGTCGATTTAGCCGTTAAAACCGCCATTAATCAAGGTATTAATTTCTTTGATCACGCGGATATTTATGGCAACGGTGAATGTGAAGTTAAATTTGCCAAAGCCATGAAGAATCTTGGCATTGATCGAAAAG
>CAYIYY010000110.1:0-4445 GCA_964367605.1 uncultured Candidatus Izemoplasmatales bacterium
CTAATCATTTTTATATTCTCCTAGAATTTGATCGCAAAACGGATCAATGTAATGTCTAAATAACTGATGTCTTGAATCTTGTTTTTAACTTTGATGCTGATCATGTCATCTTCAAAACTAACCAAGTCGCCCTCATATGTTTGTTCATAGGTTTGAATATGAACGTAATGTCCAATGGCGTTTTTTATTTCTTCTCGGTTTCTAAGCTTACGCTCTGCACCCGGAGAAGATACTTCAAGAGAGTAATCGTCTTGAATCGGATCGGTTTCATCCAGTAAGGCGCTAATGGTCTCCGACACTTTGACACAGTCATCAATATCAATTCCTGTTTTCTTATCAATCATAACCCTTAAGATGTTACTTCTTCGTTCCTTAACATACTCTAAATCATAAAGTTCATAGTCTAGACTTCTAACATGTGATTCGATTAAATTTTTGAGTGCTTTAAGATCCATTTAGACACCTCCTCAATTCATTAAAAAGAGAGGGTCCGACCCTCTCTAAAGTACTTATGCTAAATCTATTATATCATAGCTGTCTTATAAAGACAAGTATCGCTTGTGATTTATTGGTTTGGTGCAACTTTTGTTTTAACATTGATCACAATATCTTGGTATTCGATGTGTTTTTTAAACCATTCAATGGCGTATGGACATTTCGCAATGATTAAAAGCCCTCTCCCTTTAAGGTAAGAATATGCCAATTCCATTAAATGCGAAGCTACTCCTTTTCCTCTTAATGATTCATCGACGAAAACGTGGGTAATGTTGACCCGTTTTTCGTCACGATGAGGAAAGTTAATCTCAGCGAGTAGTTTTCCATTTTCCATTGCAAAAATTCGATCTACATCGTATTGAAAATTCATGGTTGTAACCTCCTTAAATGGTACATAATAATAGAACCGGCAACGGCAACGTTGAGCGATTCAACAGTATCTATATCAATAAAAATATTCAGTGAAGTTTTATTTAAAAGTTCTTGTCTTACGCCTGCACCTTCATTACCTAAAATTATCGCAATTTTTGCATCTTTTCTCGGAACAGTCGTTAAACTAAATGCATCTTTGAGCGATGTACCATAATAGATATATTCAGGGTTTTCATCGATGAATTGTAGTAAATCCGATTCGATTAAATTCAGTTGAAATAAGGCTCCTTGAGTGCTTCTAATGACTTTAGCATTATAAGGATCAACACTATTTTCATATATAACCGTCTCAAATCCAAACGCTAAAGCACTTCTCAGTAATGTCCCAAAGTTCCCTGGATCTTGAATATGGTCAAGCATTAATAGTCGTTCTCCGATATGAGAGGCCACGGGTTTGGAACAGATAGCGATAACCCCCTGAGGTTCCATGACTTCTGATATTTTGTTCATGACAATATCATTCACCATTTCAACATTATCAAAGGATTCATACGATGATAAATTCGAATAAATTGTTTTAACTATGCCTTGTTTAATGGCTTCTTCCACTAAATGTGGACCTTCGACAATAAATTCGTTAAATTCATCTCTAAACTTTCGTTTTTGTAAATTGAGCAAATGTTTAATCTTTTCATTTGAAACCGAAGTTATCATATCATCACCATCTTCATTATACCATGAAAATGAAAAGGGAGACAAATTATTGGTTTGTCTCCCTTAAGCATTTTAAACTAAATCTTAGACGGTAGGTACATATCCTTCGGGACCGTTATCTAAGAAAGACCCGAGTTGTTCAATCAATATTCTTAATGCATCAATTTCAGCGATTTCAGCTTCTGTTAATCCTTCAATTTCAGGAGTTAATGTATCATCATAAGTAATTTGCAATGTTAATGAATCAACATTATCTGCATATGCTTGTACAACCGAAGCTTGATAGACGATATCATCTATGAGGGTTTGTAAATCTATGATTAAAACCTCAATATCAATTGGTCCAGTGTAATTGAATCCGTATGCAAAATCAAAGTATCCAGTGATAACTAAAGCAATGAGATAATCGTAGTCGAGTGCATCTCCAGCTAACAATTCATCAATGATATTGGCAATATAGATGGCTCTAACAAAATTATCATTGAGTTCTTGTGCTTCTTCACCTGGAAAATATTCGTAAGGTAATGAGTTGATTATTTCGATGGAATCCATGACTTCTTGAATCTTAAGTTCAGTCAATGTTCCCATGAAATCAGTGATAATTAACTTCACATCAAAGATAGCATAGAAGTATGATTGAATCGCTACCGATATATCGAGATACATAGCATCTGCTTCTAATACCGGTAATCCAAGTGAATAAACATATTGATAAGCGACTTTTTGTAAGAAGGTTACTACGGTTGCTTTATCCGTTTCATCCATGGATGAGAAGAGATATACTAAGAAATCCTCTCCTGCATTGAGATAACCTAAAATGCCTAATGCTGATAAATCTAGGGTAGTAGGATCAACAGTACCTGTCATTAAACCAATGACTAAGTTGTAAGAATCGGTATCAGGATACATAATGAGTGATCCCATTTCATCGAGTAAAATTAAAGCAACATCTTCAACGAGACCTACATTTTCAGGATCATCAAAGAACCCGTCGATATGAATCCATATTTCATTTTTATTTCCATAAGAAATTTGTTCTAAATACATGTCCATTTGACGTTGATATTCACCAACTTGATAATGATATTCATTGTAATTATTCATACAATTAATAATCCACATCGAAATTGGCATACTATAAGATGTGAATGCAGGAGTCATATTTTTATAGGTCATTTCGAAATTTTGCATTGCTGGGAAATAGACAGTCCAATGGTAGTTATAATTAATTTCTGCGTAATAGAGGACATTGTCAAATTTCATATGTTGTTCTGAAGTAAGTGTATTGAACAGATCTAAATACTCTTGATAGGTTACTTGCATTTCAGGTGGTGTCATATTGCCTAACATTGAATCTCCAACACCATGATAATAGAGGTTAAGTAAATTATCAAGTTGCCAGTATAAATCTTCATCTTCCCAAGTCCATTCATAATAATCTTGTTGATGGGCTTGATGGAAGTACATCCAGAAATCATTTTCTAAACTTCGATTATACACAAAATGATTCCAAAGCGTTTCAGTATCTGTCAATAATGGATCAGTCATGAGTGACATTTCATAATCCATTTCCGTCATTAAATCAATTAACATTTGGTTCCAATAATCACGTTCAATTAAGGCTGCATCATAATATCCTTGTAATTCATCAAGATAAGTTGGGTCATATTCGTACATGACCATATAATCACTAAATTCATACAAGAAAGTTGCAACCATATGAGCTAATGTCGCATTATCAAATCCCATCGTTCCCATCAAGGTATACAGTTCTTGAACATCCTCAATGGAATTGATGGATTCAACAAAGGACTGTAGTTCCATCACACTCATGATCGTGAACATAACTTCTGCTTCAGTTTCATAACCAAAAGTTGTAACAATGACATCAATCATTGCATCTGCTTGACCTGGATCCATTTCTTGGTAAGGGTCAATCAAATTAACTAACATTTCATGAACGTCTAAATAATCATAAGGTTCTAGTATACCTTCTAAATCACCCATTTGTAATAACATCACTAAACGTTGTCCACGGCTGTATAATTCGTACATAAGCATCATATCTTCAACGGATAAGTCCTCAGGGTTGAGTAATGATACGTCATGGGCAACTAGAATGATTTGATGGACGGCATCAACCATCGCAAGTTTCACAGCTGTAGTGACTAATGGATCAGCATTAAACATGGTATTGATGTCAAAATAAACATCAACGAAGTGTCCAACGAGCAATTCAATGTCAAATGTTCCATCATATAAGAAAGCATCAATTAAGATAGCGACATTAATAACAATCGAATACGGATCTTCTTCCATGTTGCTTTGCATTAATAATGGAATGGTATCCATTAATAGTTGTACTTTTTCAGGTGTCATACCACTTAGTAAGTCAATGAGTTCATAATAAACATCACTGGCAATACCAATATACTCTGGACCTTTTAATTCAAAAATGGCTAAGATAGCTAATTGCTCTGAGGCTTCCATGTCAGAGTATTGTAATAATATTTCTACGATATCATATCCCATTGATAACAAATTAGCCGTATCAGAAGCATCAATTGAAGATCCTAGTAAAGTTAATAAATCAGCGACTTGATGAGCGTAACCACTAATATCAGTGGGTGTCATCGGTAAAGTATCTGGTGACACTTGACCTGTCACTAAATCAAAGATGAGATCAAACGTTACAGGATCAATACCAACAATCACGGATTCAACGACATCATAAACTGTATTCGCTAATACCGTTAATTTAATTGTTCCATCAACGCTCCATAGGTAATCTCTCATCGCTACGAGCATTTCATGGTTAGCTTGATCTTCTAACATCCAGCGATATTCTTCTTCAATCATCCACT
>CAYIYY010000111.1:0-1320 GCA_964367605.1 uncultured Candidatus Izemoplasmatales bacterium
TTTCATTTGGAACTGCATGCGATTATTGATTCTTTCAAGCATGTCATAGAAAGTTGGATCTAGAATATTGACTGAACTCTCTAAATAAGGTTTTAAGACGTCATATCGTTCTTTGGCAAAAAGATATAATTCTGAGAATTCATTAATGGTTGTGTCTCGTAACTCTGTTGCGTCATTGATGGCATCATGAAGATACTCATCTAATTGAGTTAATTCAGATTCTGCTTTATGAATGACTTGATTATCAGACATATCTTGTATTAATACATTAATTTTTTGATCACGACTCTTCGTCGCTTTTTCTATCTTTTGAATAACACTTTTTTTAATCTTATCATCTTTGGCAAATTCTAATTGTCTTGAATCTTGGTAGTAATAAGCTTCATACTCATTCTTAATGACTTTGATTTGTTCACTATAACGATGTTTCGTGGTATTGATCATTTCTTGATGATAAGCTCTTTCACCATCAATTGTTTCTGTGATAGCTTCTAGACGAAGTCGGTACTCATACTCCGCAAATTTGACTTGCTCCTCGGCGTAACGCATTTGATTTAAGTAGGTGTTAAGGACAAACTCATTATGAATTTTAGATTCATTGTCAACACGAGATTGTTGACCCACTAAATAACTGAGTTCGTTTTCGTACATGGCTTTAAAGAATAAAGCTTTCATTTCATATTGTTTTAAAATGTATTCAATCTTAGATTTTGCTTCCGCAACATAGATATTATGCGTTTCTTTCGATCTAGTTGCATCGATTAATGCCTGACTAACAAGCGATAACCACATGCGGTTTGTATTAAAAGATTCGATAAGATATGCTAAATGTTCATTGGCTGCTTTATCAAGACGTTCAATGAGAGCGCGTTCTTTTAGAATCGATTGCTTCGCTAAAGCACGGTTTAAACTTTCGTTTAGTACAAAATGATTGATATCAAGAATTTCATCGAGAATCTCAATTTCTTGTTTGTACATCGTCTTTTTAACAGCATACCTGAGATTGGTTTCGATGGAATTGATATCGCTTTTTATTTTAGCTGTTTGAATATCATAGTTGATATTCGCTTTAAGTTCTTTATTGACTTTCAAAACCGAAAGATACATTCTTTCGTCTTTTATCAATGTTGAACTTTCGTCACCTAAAGATTGGGCTAAAAATGGATCAATTTTCATCACTTGAAGGTATTGATCTAAAGCCAGTTCCATTTTCGATAATTGCTTAGTACTGTATTTTTCGTTATAAACAATCATCCGCACTTTTGCATGCATTTGTTTCCGGAGTAAATGATGTGCTTTTCTCTCTAAATGCTTTTTAAC
>CAYIYY010000111.1:1420-4432 GCA_964367605.1 uncultured Candidatus Izemoplasmatales bacterium
TTAATTTGTAACATTTTTTGGTTTTTATCACTTAAGATTCTTGAGATGTTATCATCCATAAACTTGATTTCATCATCAAGCTCTGTAAACATCCGATATATATTATCTTGGTGTTTGTCAAGAATCGCTTGAATTTTTTGACTTTTTTGAGTGTAAAAATCGAAGTAAGATTCATTAGCTATAATTTCATTGAGATAGGCATGTTCATGGAAATCAAAGAAATCTCTTTTAACCGTTAGAAGTGCTTTTGAAAGATAATCAACAGCATTGATAATTTCATCAGCGTTCATCCGGTCATAATGTAAAATATTTTCATTTTGATCATGAGTTAAATTTTCTGTGTTTCGAATGATTTTTGAACGTTCTACGACGACTTCTTCATCATGAAACAAAATTGATTCTTGGAGAGTAGCAGCTTGTTTTTTAAGTTGTCTTAATCTTGTTTCGACTTGATTTAAATTGTTAATGGTTATTTGCTTATGTGTCTTTGCATAATCAGTAATTTTCTGAAAAAATGACTCGTAGAGAGCAGTTTCCTTGGCAAAAGAATCGTTGACTTGCGAACGATATCGAGTTTTATTTTCTGAAGCAACAAATTTATTCTCTTTTGCCATAATGAGCTCCTTTCTAGACGTTCAATACGCGTTTTTGTTTTTCATTCGATTCAATGGTTTTTTTATTGATTTTATCTTGAGCCATAGATGACTTATCAAGCGTATCTTTAAATAATTCATTTGATTTTTTTATAATTTTTTTCGTAGAATCCATTTGCTTGTCGAATGGATGTAAAATGACAGAGTCATTGAAAAGAATACTGTTATATTCCTTTTGATTGCCGATGAAACGGCCAAAATTTTGTTGGTATATTGTTTCAATATTCCGATGTTCATTGATTAATTGTTCTTCAGCCAAAGCAATCTCTTTATACAATACAAGGTAATCATTTGGTAATCTCGATTTAACCGCTTCAATTTGATCAAGATAAATCGGTGTTGCTAATAATTTCTTTTCTTCAATTTCAGTCAATTCTCGATTTAAGATGGCACGTTTTTCATTCATCAATGCTAATTTTGCAGATTCCATCTGTTCGATTTCTCGATTTTGAACTTCAGGAAGTGTCGCGATAGATTGATTAAGTGTTTCAAGATAAATATTTTGTTCTTTTTCGGTTTGTTCCAACTCAGTTTCCTTAGCCAAAACTTGTGCTTGTGCTTCATCAAATAGGATGATTTTTTTCGCTTTATAATCGTTTTCAATGTCTAAGAAGTTCCGTTGAGCTGTTGCGATTTTATCTGCGATAGATTTAGCAATTCTGGCTTTGATTTTTTGATTGTCTAAGTCGATATCCACAATTGAATTGACTAACTCAGCCTTAACAAACTCTAATTTGTCCTTTTCTTTCTTAAGAACTGTTAAAAAGGTTTGATTTAATTGGAAAACCCGTTCTTTCATGAGTAACTCAAAAGCGGCATACTCTAAATCTAAATGTGAAAGAATTGAATCCGTTTTTGATTTTCTTGTTGCAGCTTCAAATATTCTTTGATCATAACTGTCATCAATGATTTTTTGTTCTTCAAACTGTTTCTCACGTTTTAAACGAATGGTTAAAACATCATTTTGAATGCTTTCTTCTAAAGCATAATCAAAGAATAGATTCAAGAATCTGTGATAATCTTCAATCAGTAGTAGTGTTTCAATATAAAATTTCTCTACTAAATTGATTTTTTTCTTAACGTTCATTTTTTTGAATAGATATGGAAAAATTTCATCGCATAGAGAATTATAACGATAGATAAAATGTTCCACTGGGGTTGAAACTTGGTTTTCTAATTTCGATAAATGGCAAGAATCATTCACCGATTTAAGTGTATCAATGGCACTATCGAAAGTATAAAAGAAGTTGTATTTAAACAAATTCTCTGTTTCAAGAACTTTTAATTGAAGCGCAAGTGACTCCTCGGTCAAATTAATAAGCATATTCTTAATTTGAGTAGAAATCTTATCAATTCGGTATTTTAGATGATGATGTGTTTTAAATAAATATTGGCTTAGATAAGTGACAGCTTGACGGTTTTGAAGCGTTAATTCATTATATTTATCCGTATGAACCTTAACCGCTTTAATGCGTTCGTTTTCGATGACTCTAGCATATCGTAATGGGTGAGAATCATTTAATATATAGTCTTTTTCATGGGTTGTTTGTTGCTTATGAAGGTCAATCAGTTTTTGTGTTTCGTGTACAAAGTCAACAACATAAGCATTACCATTTTGTTCAGTTTTTAAATACTCATTTTCTTGATTTTCGATGGCTTTTCCAATGACAAAAGCTTTTCTCATCTTAACCAATTCTTCGTCAGAATACCTTAACTGTCCAGTAGTTTCAATTAATTCAAGTGTTTTACGATGCATTGTTTCCGCAATCATAAATTGTTTATCGAGTGCAGATTCATGAATTTGACGTTCTAAATCGTTTAATAACTTGATTTGCTTCGTTTCAATCTTGGATTTTTCTCGAAGAAGGTTAGAGTCGGTTAATTGTTGTTGAATCGATAAAAGTTTTTCGGTTTTATCGTATTCAATCGATAATTTACGCGTATTGATTTTGTGTTGATAATCCGCAAAAAAACGGTCAAATTCGAGTGATTTGACATATTTTTGGTAATCTCCAGTTATATCGAGATTTTCCATATCTTTTCGGATTTGAGCAATTTCTAAGCGATTTTTAGATTCTAATTCGATGATTTCTTTGCTGATTCGATCAACGTTAGTGATGAGTTCGCTTAATCGATTAGTCGCATCATTGACAGTTACTAACAGATTAATTTTATAATCTTCAAAGATTTTGGAAGAAGTGAAAACATAATCCGTCGCAGTTTGTGCAATGTTTTGATTGAAACGAATAAAATCTGACAACATATTGTCGATTTCATCCATCGACTCATTGATATAAAAAGCAAAGTTTGAATAAAGATTAATACTATTTTGGAAAAATTCACTTGGCATATAATATGC